>JBATTI010000064.1:0-6953 GCA_049670445.1 Albidovulum sp.
GGCGATTTCGCTGTTCCAGCGCGCGCACCAGATGCAGCCTTTTTCCTCGACCATGACCAAAACCGTCTCCGCCGCAGCCGCGACGGTTGCGCACAAAAGCAGTGACAGGCTTAGACTGGTAAGGCGAAGTGACATGCCCGGTTTGACCTTTACTTATCACACCAAGTAATATGAATATGTGAATTACACAAGAGTGGGCCCGGCAATGATGGACGTAACGTTTCTAGGTGCCGCATTTGCAGGTCTGTTGTCCTTCCTGTCGCCCTGCATCCTGCCAATGGTCCCGTTTTACCTGAGTTATCTGGCCGGAGTGGGCATGAACCAGATCTCTGCCAATGCGGAAGTTGATCGAAATACCCGGCTGCGCGCCGTGCTTGCGGCCTCTTTCTTTGCCGCAGGTGTCATCACCATCTTCATGGGATTCGGGGCTACGGCAAGTGTTTTCGGGCAGGTTGTGCGGGCGTATTTCGATGTGCTTCGCTGGATTGCCGCGGCCATTATCATCGGCATGGGGCTGCACTTTCTTGGGGTTGTGCGGATCGGGATATTGTACCGGCAGTTGCGGGCGGACGTGGGCCAGACCTCGAATGTCAGTCTGCTGGGGGCCTATGTGATCGGTCTGGCTTTTGCCTTTGGCTGGACGCCTTGCGTGGGGCCGGTGCTTGCGGCGATCCTGTTCACGGCGGCGGGGGCAGAGTCTGCCGCGAAGGGGGCGGGGTTGTTGTTCGTCTATGGTCTGGGGATGACCGCGCCTTTTGTCATGGCTGCGTTTTTCATCGGCCCGTTCATGCGGTGGATGGCGAGGTTTCGCAGACATCTGGGCCTGGTTGAAAAGATCATGGGCGCCATGCTGATCCTTTTCGGGGTGCTGATTGCCACCAATTCAATGAATTACATCGCACAATGGATGCTGGAAATCGCGCCGGACATTGGCGTCTTGCGCTAGCGGGGAGTAGGCTTGATGAGACAGATATTGATAAGCTGCATCGTCGCGGCTGCAGCGGCCTTTGGGGCGATGGCCGCAGAGGTTGGGGATGACGGTCTGCACAAAGCGCCCTGGATGCGCGACACGTTCAAGGACCTGTCCGAGGATCTGAGCGAGGCCAACGCCGAGGGTAAGCGCTTGATGGTGATCATCGAGCAGCGTGGCTGCATCTATTGCAAGAAGATGCATGAGGAAGTGTTTCCGATTGAAGAGATCGCCACCTTCATCGACGCGCATTACTTTGTTGTTCAGATCAACATGTTTGGCGATGTCGAGGTCACGGATTTTGATGGCACGACCTTGCCCGAGAAAGACATGGTCAAGAAATGGGGGGCGTTGTTCACCCCGACGATTCTGTTTTTCCCCGAAGAGGTGGCCGGGGATGCGACGGCCTCCGCCGCGGCGGTGGCGACCATGCCCGGCGCATTCGGGCGCTTCACCACCTTCAATATGCTCAACTGGGTTGTGGAAAAGGGCTATGAGGGGGATGAGAGTTTCCAGAAATATCATGCCCGTAAGTTTGCCGAGCAATCGCAGTGATGCAACGCGCGCCGGCGCTGGCCGGTGGCTTTGATCAAATATAAAAATTCAAGTAAATGAATTTGATGTTGCGTCATTGCGAATCTCTGCGCTACGTTAGTTGAAACTGCAGTGTTTGGGAGGACGCATGAGGATTTCTGTCTTAACAGCTACTATGGTGGCGTTGATCTCCACGGGCGTTCAGGCGGACGAGGTCTTGCCAACGGCGGTGGTCTTTACCGACGGTGCGGTGGCGCAATCATTGTCGGGCGTGTCCGGTGATCCGGTTAACGGACGTGCGATTGTGGGTGACAAGAAGCAAGGCAATTGCGTTGCCTGCCATCAGGTCACAGACCTGTTGGACGTGCCTTTCCACGGAGAGATCGGGCCGATGCTTGACGGCGCGGGCGATCGCTGGACAGAGGCAGAGCTGCGCGGCATCGTCTCTAATGCGAAGATTATGTTCGAAGACAGCATGATGCCGTCCTTCTACAAGACCGAAGGGTTCATTCGCCCCGGCAACGCCTATACCGGAGAGGCCGCAGACGACACGTTCGGGCCGATTTTGAGTGCGCAACAAATTGAAGATGTGGTGGCCTATCTGTCCACGCTCAAAGAATGAACAAGCCCTCGATGATTGAAGGAGCACAATAGATGGAACTGACAAGACGCAAGGCGATTTTGGTCGGGGCGGGGGCGGTTTTGGTGGCCGGCTTGCCGATCCGTGCCCTTGCCGCAACGGCTGACGAGGTCATTGCCGCCTTCACCGGAGGGGCCGAGATTGGCGCCGGCGATATCAAGCTGACCGCCCCCGAGATCGCAGAGAACGGCAATACGGTGCCGATTGAAGTGTCTTCGGACACGGCGGCGGAAATTCTGGTGCTGGCAATGGGCAACCCTACGCCGAATGTCGCGACCTTCAAATTTGGCAAGCTGGCGGCATCCCGTGCCGCATCTACGCGCATTCGGCTTGCCGGAACCCAGGATGTTGTCGCGATTGCAAAGCTTGATGATGGGTCGTTCGTTCAGGCATCGAGCACAGTCAAGGTTACCATCGGCGGCTGCGGCGGCTAAGGTTTTAGAGGAGTTAAATTCATGGCGTCTGGTGTAAAACCTCGCGTAAAAGTCCCGAAGTCGGCGGCGGCGGGCGAAGCCATCACAATCAAGACCCTGATCAGCCACAAGATGGAATCCGGGCAGCGCAAAGACGATGACGGCAATCAAATTCCGCGTTCGATCATCAATCGGTTCACCTGCGATTTCAATGGTGAGAATGTGATCGATGTGACGCTGGAACCCGCAATCTCTACCAATCCATATTTCGAATTCGAAGCGATTGTCCCGGAAGCGGGCGAGTTCAAGTTCACTTGGTATGACGATGATGGATCGGTCTACGAGGACAGCAAGCAGATTGCCGTCGAGTAATGCACGTCTTGGGAGGGACATCATGAGAAATCTCACTGGAGCCTTGCTGGCAACATTGATGACGACCACGCTGGTTTCGGCAGACCCGGTTGATGATACGTTTGTCCTTAATGGAGAGACCGAGCTGGTGACCCGCACCGTCGCCCCGGCGCATATCGCCGATAAGCTGGACGAGGTGATGTCAGGCTGGCTGTTTCGCGGCACGGAAACCCGCGCGATGCAAACGGATGATTTCGACAATCCGGGCATGATCTTTGTGGAGCAAGCGGAAGATCTGTGGAACGCGGTTGATGGATCAGAGGGCAAGTCCTGTTCCAGTTGCCACGGCGCATCCGACAGTATGGCCGAGGTTCGCCCGACCTACCCGAAATATGTTGAAGCGGCGGGCGAAGTGCGCACGCTTGAGATGCAGGTCAACGATTGCCGCGAAACCCGGATGGGGGCCGAGCCGTGGAAATATAACGGTGGCGACATGGTCAACATGACCGCTTTGCTGGCCGCCGTTTCCAGGGGCCATCCGGTGAATGTTGCCATTGACGGGCCGGCGCAATCCACCTGGGAGATGGGGCAAGAGCTTTATTACACCCGCACCGGCCAGCTTGAATTGTCTTGTGCCAATTGCCATGAGGCGAACTATGGCAAGATGATCCGTGCGGACCACCTGAGCCAAGGCCAGATCAACGGTTTTCCGACCTATCGGTTGAAGAACACCAAGCTCAACTCGGTGCATGACCGTTTCAAGGGCTGCATCCGCGACACCCGTGCCGAAACCTATAAACCCGGCAGTCCGGAGTTTATCGCGCTGGAGCTTTATGTCGCGTCACGTGGCAATGGGCTGAGTGTCGAAGGCCCGTCTGTCCGTAACTGATTGACCAGTACCAGCCCCAATGCCTTTTGGCGTTGGGGTTTTACAGATTTAACTAATTCAAACATGCGAATACGTGTTAAAGAACACAGGGGCTGCCATGATCTCTCGCCGCGATTTCTTGCAAACCAGCATGGCCGCCGCCGCGCTTTATGGGGCGTCCGGTTTCGGGAATTGGGCAAGGCTGGCGGCCCAGCAAAGCCTGTCGCAAGACAAATTGCTGGAATTTGAGACCTTCGGGAATGTGTCACTGATCCATATCACCGACATTCATGCGCAGATGAAACCGATCTATTTCCGCGAACCTTCGATCAATATCGGGGTGGGCGGCAACAAGGGTGCGGTGCCGCATGTGACGGGGGCGGATTTTCGCAAGCTTTACGGCATAGAGGATGGCAGCCCCTCGGCCTATGCGCTGACATATGATGATTTCGCGGCATTGGCGCAGACATATGGGCGGGTAGGCGGGCTGGACCGGGTTGCGACGGTTATCAATTCGATCCGGGCGGCGCGCCCCGATGCCTTGCTTCTGGACGGCGGCGATACCTGGCATGGCAGCTATACCTGCTATCAGACCGCGGGTCAGGATATGGTCAATGTGATGAACGCGCTTCGGCCCGATGCGATGACCTTTCATTGGGAATTCACCCTTGGGTCGGAACGGGTGGCCGAAATCGTCGAAAACCTGCCTTTCGCGGCGCTTGGGCAGAACATCTTTGATGCCGAATGGGATGAACCGACCGAGCTTTTCCCGCCCTATAAATTCTTTGAAAGCGGCGGCGTCAGGATTGCCGTGATCGGGCAGGCCTTTCCCTATATGCCGATTGCAAACCCCGGCTGGATGTTTCCGGAATATTCCTTTGGCATTCGCGATGAACGGATGCAGGAAATGGTGGATGAAGTGCGCGCCGCCGGGGCGGAGCTTGTCGTTTGCCTGAGCCATAATGGCTTTGACGTCGACAAGCAGATGGCGGGCAAGGTGACCGGGATTGATGTGATCTTGTCGGGTCACACCCATGATGCCTTGCCTGAACCGGTGCTGGTGGGCGAGACGATCATCATAGCCTCCGGTTCCAACGGTAAATTCGTCAGCCGTGTGGATCTGGATGTGCGGGACGGCCGGATGATGGGATTTCGCCATAAACTGATCCCGATTTTCGCGGATGTGATCACCCCGGACCCGGAGATCTCCGCGCTTATCGACGCAGAGCGCGCGCCCTATGCCGACGCCCTTGGCGAGGTGATCGGCCGCACGGCGGAAGATCAAACGCTTTACCGGCGCGGCAATTTCAATGGCACCTGGGATGATCTGATCTGTGATGCGCTTATATCCGAGCGCGAGGCCGACATTGCCCTGTCGCCCGGCGTGCGCTGGGGCCCTTCGATCCTGCCCGGCCAAGACATCACCCGCGAGGATATCTGGAACGTCACCTCGATGACCTACGGTCAGGCCTACCGGAGTGAGATGACAGGCGAGTTCCTGCATGTGGTGCTGGAGGATGTGGCCGATAACCTCTTTAACCCCGATCCCTATTATCAGCAGGGCGGCGATATGGTGCGGGTCGGCGGGCTTGGCTACCGCATTGACGTGACCAAACCCCAAGGCAGCCGCATCACCGAAATGACCCTGCTTAGGACAGGTGAGGCGATTGACCCTTCGGCAAGCTATCAGGTTGCCGGTTGGGCCTCTGTCAATGAGGACACCGAAGGCCCGCAAATCTGGGATGTGGTTGAGGCGCATATCGCCAGGCAAGGCACAATTTCGCTTGATCCGAACAACAGCGTGAAGGTGGTCGGGCTTTAGGCCGGGATCATTCGGGAAGGAGCATCAGACATGTCAGATGATGAAAACAATTCGCGCAGCTCTCGGCGCGCATTCCTGCATGGGGGCGCCGCCGCAGGCGTTGGTGCACTTGCCGCCGGGGTCGCCCGCGCGCAGACGGCGGATCCGCTGATCACCGAGGTTCAGCCTTGGGCGCAGGGCTTTGGCGACGGGGTTGATGCGGTGCGCTATGGCCTGCCGATCGAATATGAAGGCGATGTGATCCGGCGCAATGTGGAATGGCTGACCGCCGACACTGTCAGCTCCATCAACTTCACGCCCATTCATGCGCTGGACGGGACGATAACGCCGCAGGGTTGCGCCTTTGAACGCCATCACTCGGGCGCGATTGATCTTAGGAAAGAAGACTACCGGCTGATGATCAACGGGCTTGTCGATACGCCGCTGGTCTTCAGCTATGCGGATCTGGAACGCTTTCCGCGTGAAAACCATGTCTATTTTTGCGAATGCGCCGCCAATACCGGCATGGAATGGGCCGGGGCGCAGCTTAACGGTGCGCAGTTCACGCATGGCATGATCCACAACATGGAATATACCGGTGTTCCCTTGCGCAGGCTTCTGCAAGAGGCGGGGCTGGATGCGGCGGGTGATCTGAAGGACAAATGGGTATTTGTCGAAGGGGCCGATGCGTCATCGAACGGGCGGTCGATCCCGATGGAAAAGGCGCTGGATGATTGCCTGATCGCCTTCAAGGCCAATGGCGAGGCCCTGCGCAAGGAACATGGCTATCCGGTGCGTCTGGTGGTTCCCGGCTGGGAAGGCAATATGTGGGTCAAATGGATCCGCCGGATCGAGGTTATGGACGGCCCCGTCGAGAGCCGCGAAGAGACCAGCAAATACACCGATACGATGGCCGATGGCACCAGCCGCAAATGGACATGGGCAATGGATGCGAAATCGGTGGTGACCAGCCCAAGCCCGCAAGCGCCGATCAAACACGGTGAAGGCCCGTTGGTCATCACCGGTCTTGCATGGTCGGGGCGCGGCGCCATTACCCGCGTCGATGTGTCGAAAGACGGCGGCATGACATGGCAGACCGCGCGCCTTGCGAAACCCGGCGAGAAGATGGCCCTGACCCGCTTCTATCTTGACACGGATTGGGACGGCTCTGAGATGCTGCTGCAATCGCGCGCTGTGGATGACACGGGTTATGTGCAGCCGACCAAAAAACAGCTGCGTGACGTGCGCGGGCTGAATTCGATTTATCACAACAACTGCATCCAAACCTGGCTGGTGCGTTCTGGCGGCGAGGCTGAAAATGTCGAAGTTTCTTAAATCTGCCGCCCTGGCCATGGCAATTGCGGTGACCACCACTC
>JBATTI010000065.1:0-4783 GCA_049670445.1 Albidovulum sp.
GCAAGTTCAAGTGCCAGCCCCGCAAGGTCAGCAGAGGCGATTTCGGGCGGCGCAAAGGCCGCAAGCCCGCCTTCCTCACCCTTGGTCCAGAGCCGGTAGCACAGGCCCGGTGCGACCCGGCCCGCGCGGCCCCGGCGTTGTTCCGCCTCGGCACGTGTCACCCGTTCGGTCATCAACCGCGACATGCCAGACGCCGGGTCAAACCGCGCGCGCCTTGATCGGCCCGCATCCACAACAATGCGGATATCTTCGATCGTCAGCGAGGTTTCGGCGATGGCGGTCGCCAGCACCACTTTGCGGCCCTTCTCGACCGGGGCGATGGCGGCGCGCTGGGCGGCAAAGCCCATGGCGCCGTATAGCGGGCGAAGGGCGCAATCGGCGGGCAGCCGCCCGGTCAGCAGGCTTTCGACGCGGCGAATTTCGCCCTCGCCGGGCAGGAATACCAGAACCCCGCCTTCGGTTTCGTCGACAGCCTCGGTCACAAGAGTTGCAACCGCCGCCTCCAGCCGCAGGGTCGCGGCCATCGGTCGGGGCAGCCAGCGGGTTTCAACCGGATAGGCGCGGCCTTCCGCGGTGATAACCGGGGCATCGCCCAAAAGCGCTGCGATCGGGGCCGCATCAAGGGTTGCCGACATCACCACAACCTGCAGATCGGGGCGCAAGGCGCCGCGCGCCTCCCATACCAATGCAAGGCCCAGATCGGCGTTGAGGGAGCGTTCGTGAAATTCGTCGAAGATCACCGCCGAGATGCCCGGCAACTCCGGGTTGGATTGTATCATCCGGGTCAAAATGCCTTCGGTGACCACCTCAATCTGAGTGGCATCTGAGGTTTTCGCCTCGCCCCTGATCCGGTAGCCGACTGTCTTGCCGACCGGTTCGCCCAGGGTCTGGGCCATGCGTTCGGCGGCGGTGCGTGCGGCCAGGCGGCGCGGTTCCAGCATGACGATACGGCCCAGGCCGGGGAAGGCGCCCAGCATGGCCAGGGGAACGCGCGTGGTTTTACCTGCCCCCGGAGGGGCTTGCAAAACCGCGCAGCCGCACGCGCCAAGGGCCGCCACAAGCTCGGGCAAGGCCGCGTCGATGGGAAGCTTAGGCATGGGTGGTTTTGGCGTCATGGCTTGCTTATCGCCCTATCGCGCCGTCTTTGCCAGTGACCGGAGCGTTGAAATCGCATAGCAGACGGGGTGCGCGGCTTTGTTGCACTGGACAGGGACCCCGAGAAAAAGGCAAGAACCATGGGTCTCTTGGTGCCAATGCGGGGGGACGTGCGGTCTTGCCGGGGTGAATGGATGGATATCGAAAAACTTGCTCACGATGTTTTGGCGGGCGAACGGCGGGCCCTGGCGCGGGCGATCACCTTGGTCGAAAGCGGGCGGGCCGATCACCGGGCCAAGGCGGGCGCGTTATTGGCGCTTGTCGGGCGCGAAAAGCGACAGGCCTTGCGCCTTGGCCTGTCCGGGACGCCGGGGGTCGGCAAGTCGAGTTTCATTGAGGTTTTTGGCAGTTTCTTGACCGGTATGGGCCTGCGTGTTGCGGTTTTGGCGGTTGATCCTTCATCGGCGCGCTCGGGCGGATCAATCTTGGGCGATAAGACCCGGATGGACCGTTTGGCGCGCGATCCTTTGGCGTTTATCCGCCCGTCGCCAAGCCAAGCCCAGCTTGGCGGTGTGGCGCGGCGCACGCGCGAGGCGGTGGCGCTGTGCGAGGCTGCAGGCTTTGATCTGGTTTTGATCGAGACGGTTGGGGTTGGTCAGTCTGAAACCCTTGTGGCAGGGATGGTTGACGTCTTCATGTTGCTGCTGGCACCTGCGGGCGGCGATGAGTTGCAAGGCGTCAAGCGCGGGATCATGGAGATGGCCGATCTGATACTGATCAACAAGGCTGACGGCGATCTGAAGCCTGCGGCTATGCGGACCTGTGCGGATTATGCGGGTGCGCTTCGATTGCTGCGCAAACGCGCGCAAGACCCCGAGGGGTTCCCCAAGGCGCTGACCGTCTCGGCCCTTGAGGAAGAGGGGCTAGAGGCGGTTTGGTCCGAAATTGAAACCCTGGTCGCCTGGCGGCGCGGGGCAGGGCAGTTCGAGGCGCGAAGGGCAGAGCAGGCTCGCCACTGGTTCGAAGAAGAAGTGCGGCTGGGGCTTTTGGCTCGGTTGACCAAGGACGCGGATCTGGCGGCGCGAATGGCTGCGCTGGGTGATGCCGTTGAGGCCGGCGCGTCGCCGTCGCAAGCCGCCGCAGAGGTATTGGCAGAGCTTGAGGCACGGCGGGCTTAAGGCGCATCGCGGATGCCGGGTTGTGTGCCAAGCACCCCTGATCCAATAGCGGCGCGTGACCGCGCCATTCCTTTCCTTGGGGTCACGCGGCCTATGGGCCGCGCTTCCGTTTAATGATTGGGTGAGGCAAGGCGAACTGGTTTGCCGTGGGGCGTCGCATGATAGGCCTTTTCCCAAGCCAAGCGCATGGTATTTGCTTCGGGCGTTGTGGCAAGGCCGGTCTGATCGAGAAGGGCTTCGAGGGTTTCAAGCCATGCGGCATAATAATCGGCGCTGCCGTCCAGTGGCCGGGCAGCGCCGTGACGTTTGAGCGTGGCGCCAAAAGCGCGGGTCCAACTGGCCCAGGTGAAATGGCCTTGATCCGCCATGGCAACGGTCAGAGCAAAAAGCTGTGCGTGCCACGGCGCGTCGAAATGGCTGGGTATTTCGGCCGTCATTCCGGTTCCAGGTAGCTTTCCCAAAGATCGAGCGTCACCTCGTCATAGGGGTTCTCGGGGGTGTCCCAAAGCTCGCGCGCTTTGAAGGCCACGGTGTAGAGCGGTTCGGGGCTTTCGCCCAGATCATGGGCATTGCGGTCGGGAAAGACATGCGGGCCGTGCACCAGCAAGATGCGGCCGATCTTGCCTGCCGCATAGGCGGGCAGGCGGGTATGGCCGCCCTTGACGAAAGAGTTGTCGGGCATGGAGCGGGTGCGAACGGCCTTGCCTTGGGCGAAGGCAGGTGCGGGGCCGGGGCGCGCATAGGGCGAGCCGCGCTCAAGCACGCCTGCAACCTTGTCGGCGCGCAGTGCCTGGGGCTGCAAGGGGGCGGGCGCGGCGTCGCCTGCCGCGAGTTCTGCTTGGCTGACAAGGCCGTGCGCCACCAAGAGATCGGCCAGGGCAGCCGTCCATTTATCGTAATAGCTGCGGTTCGCGTAATCGGGAAGCACTTCGCGCGCATGGCGGGCAGCGTCGATCGGCCAGGCCCCAAGGCCGCCTGCGGCCAATGTCAGGCCAAAGGCGCGCCTGTGCCAGGGCGCATCATAGCCGGGTATCCCGTCCGCCGAGGGCGTCACCGGGCCGTCGCCAAAGCGTCCGCCCATATCATGCGGGCGGTTCAAGCGACCTCACCTGGCAGGCGTGGCAGGCCGGTGCCGATCATCGCGTCGCGGGTAACAAGTTTGGCCAGCTCGGCCTCGGGCCAGTCTGCCGCCCCGTCCGGGCGCATCGGGATGACAAGATAGCGGACCTCTGCGGTCGAATCCCAGACCCGCACGGCTTGATCTTCGGGCAAGAGGACGCCGAAATCGGCCAGAACCGCGCGCGGTTCACGCACCGCACGGGCGCGGTAGGCGTCGGATTTATACCAAGTGGGCGGAATCCCCAGCAACGGCCAAGGGTAGCAAGAGCACAGCGTGCACACGACCATGTTATGGGTATCAGGCGTATTTTCGACCGCCACCACATGTTCGCCCTGCCGCCCGGCTATGCCAAGCTCTGCCATCGCGGCATTGGCGTCTTGGCGCAAGCGGTCAAGATAGGCCGGATCGGCCCATGCGCGCGCCACCAATGCGGCACCCAGATGGGGGCCGACCTTGGTCTCGTAAGTCTCAAGAATCGCCTCAATCGCGGCAGGATCGACAAGGCCCTTGCGGGTCAAAATCGTCTCCAGCGCCTTGACGCGCAACGCGGGGTCAGAGGGCAAATGCGAATGCGGGTGGTCATGATCATGCTGCATGTCGCCAGATTTATCCGGGCCGAATTCTTTGTCCAGAGGCAATCGTGTGGCCAAGTGGACCATGTGGGGCCGAGACGCAGGTAACGAAGCTGCGCTCTTCGCTAAGGATGAACTTCTCACGCATGGCAAAGTTGTAGTTTTCCTGGGCCAACGGGTCGGAGGCGAGCCGCGCACGGTAGGCCTCATATGCCGCGAGACATTCGATATTGTAGATGCCGTATGCGCGGGTGGTTGAGCCTTCGTGAGGGGCGAAATAACCGATGAGATCTGCGCCCGCACGCGGAATCGCTTGCCCCCAGTTTCGGGCATAGGTCACAAAATCGGCGCGTTTGGTCGGGTCAATGCGGTAACGGATAAGGCATGTCAGCATGAGGGCTCCTGTGGGTTCGAGGGCTGGCGGCAACACGGATCATGCCCGCCAGAACGGTTTTGCGGCCTCTTGGCCAGCGGCGGCACGGGTGGTGCCGATGTCGTTAAGAAGCCGCGCGTCAAGGTGGCGTAACGCGCACCGTTCGCGTCGGCGGGCAAGGCCGCGGCTGAGCTGAGCCCTTATGGCCCAAAGCCGGGGCATTTTGAGTGAAGATGCGGCATTGGCGGGCGTTCTGGCTGGATATCGCATGGGGCATTCCTTCGGGTTATGCCCGAAATTAGCCGCTTGATTGGCGCAGATGCTTCGTTTAGCGTCGAACTATGACCGAAGGCCCGAATATCGCCCATGTTGCAGCCTTGATCGGTGATCCAGGGCGGGCCAATATATTGGTCGCCCTTATGCGGGGGCAGGCGCTGACGGCCAG
>JBATTI010000066.1:0-2302 GCA_049670445.1 Albidovulum sp.
AGACCGCGGGCCTTGATGCGCCCTTGCCCCTTCAACCCGCACAGGGGGGAATTGCAATGACGAAACAGACGCTTTTCGCATTATCACTGGGGTTTGGCGGGCTGATCATGGCCACCCAGAACGCCTATGGCCAGACCTCGCAGCGCTGTGCGGCGCGCGACGCCGTCCTAACACGGCTGGCGGAAACCTACGGCGAAACCCGGCGCAGCCTTGGCGTGGCGGCCAATAGCGCGGTGGTTGAGGTGTTTGCCTCGGATCAGACCGGCACCTGGACGATCACGGTCACCGCGCCCAACGGCATCACCTGTCTGGTCGCCTCTGGTGACAGTTTTGAGACGATGGTGGAAATGCCGGTGGCTCTGGGCAGCCCGGCCTGAGTTTCAGGGCCGCAGGTAAGGCCCCGCGCCGGGGGTCACCACCCAAACCCATCCCCGATCAGCTTGAGGGAAACCAAAAGCAGCGCCCAGGTCACCAGTTTGAAGAACAGTGCCTGCGGCAACACCCGCACCAGACGCACCCCGGCATAGACCGCAAGGCCCGCCGGCAAGGTCAGCAAGGCCGCGACTGTCAGGTTATCGGCGGAAAACTGGCCCAGCGCCCAATAGGGCAGCAGCTTGACCGCATTCACATAGGCGAAGGTGACGGTGGTCGTGCCGGAGTAGACCACCTTGGGCAAGCGCAGCGGCAGCACGAATAACTGGTAAGGCGCTGTGCCCGCGTGGCTTACAAAACTGGCAAATCCCATGATCGTGCCCCAAAACCCGCCCGCCGCAACCCGCGCCGGGCGTGCCGGGGTATTTTGGGTGTTTTGCAACAATAGCCGCACAGCATAGCTAAAACCGATCAGCCCGATCAGGCCGGTCACCAGGGCCTCGGGCACCAGCCGCGCGGTGGCCCAGCCAAGGGCGACGCCAAGGGTTGCCGCCGGGGCCAGAATCATCAGCACCCGCCGATCAAAATCGCGCCGGTAGGCGATCAGCCCCAGCATGTCCGACAGCACATAGACCGGCAAAAGCAACCCCGCCGCCGTCAAAGGAGCGATCGCCAGCGCCAAAAGCGGCACCGCCAGATCCCCGATCACCGGCAAGCCGCCCTTCGCCAGCCCCACGCATATGGCCGCCAAGATCGCCACCAGCCAAAAAAGCGGGTCATGCATTCTTTACTCTTCCCCCGCCAAAATCCGGCCCTGCAACCGGCTTAAACCAACTGGCGCGGGCAAGAAAGCACCAGATGCCGCAATGCAGCGCACTTGCGCAAAGAGCGCTGAGCGACTACCCATACGCCAACCCAATCACCAATCATCCGGAGGAAATCATGGCCAGACCCAAGATCGCACTGATCGGCGCGGGGCAGATCGGCGGAACGCTTGCCCATCTTGCTGCAATCAAGGAACTGGGTGATGTCATCATGTTCGACATTGCCGAGGGTATCCCGCAAGGCAAATCGCTTGATCTTGCGCAATCGGGCCCGGCCGAAGGCTTTGACGCCACGATGAAGGGCACCAATGATTACGCCGATATCGCGGGCGCCGATGTGTGCATCGTCACCGCAGGCGTTCCGCGCAAACCGGGGATGAGCCGCGATGACCTTCTGGGCATCAACCTTAAGGTGATGAAATCCGTGGGCGAAGGCATCAAGAAACACGCACCCAAGGCTTTCGTGATCTGCATCACCAACCCCCTCGATGCCATGGTCTGGGCCTTGCGCGAATTTTCCGGCCTGCCGCATCATATGGTCGTCGGCATGGCGGGCGTCTTGGACAGCGCCCGTTTCCGGCATTTCCTGAGTGTGGAATTCGACGTCTCGATGCGCGATGTCACCGCCTTCGTTCTGGGCGGTCATGGCGATACGATGGTGCCATTGGCGCGCTATTCAACGGTTGGCGGCATCCCCCTGCCCGATCTGGTCGCCATGGGCTGGACCACGCAGGAAAAGCTTGACGCAATCATCCAGCGCACCCGCGATGGCGGCGCTGAGATTGTCGGTCTTTTGAAAACCGGTTCGGCCTTTTATGCCCCCGCCACCTCGGCGATTGAAATGGCCGAGGCGTTCCTTAAGGATCAAAAGCGCCTTTTGCCCTGTGCGGCCTATGTCAAAGGCGCTTTGGGCCTTGACGGGATGTATGTTGGCGTGCCGACCATCATCGGTGCGGGCGGCATTGAGCGGGTGGTCGATATCCGCATGAATGCCGACGAACAGGCGATGTTCGACAAATCCGTGGATGCCGTCAAAGGTCTGGTTGCGGCCTGCAAGGGGATTGACCCTTCGCTGGCTTGACGCCCGGTCTAAAATACCCAAGGTT
>JBATTI010000067.1:0-6459 GCA_049670445.1 Albidovulum sp.
GCCGGATCAATATAGTCGGGCCCGCTTTTGAAGGGCTGCACCGTCAGGCCCTGCGCCCGGAATGCCGCCAAAAGCCCCAACATCAGCGTGGTCTTGCCGGTGCCGGATGCGGGCGCGGATATGATCAGGCCTGCGGGGATCACCGGCGCGTTCATTGTGTATCCGGAAAGCGCGGGTCGGTGCCGACGGGCCGATAGCGGCGGTCATAATCGCCTGCATAGAGCCTGCTTTCGTCAAATTCCTCGGCCCCGATCGAATGGCCAACAAAGATCAGCGCTGTGCGTTCCATCTCGGCCGCGATGGCGGTTTGAAGCGTCGCGAGGGTCGCGCGCACCACGCGTTCATCGGGCCAGCTTGCCCGCCAGATCACCGCAACCGGGCAATCGGGCCCGTAATGCGGGGTCAGTTCTTCCACCACTTTTTCCAAGACGTGAACCGACAGGTGAATCGCCAAGACCGCGCCCGTCCGCGCGAAATTCTCCAGCGTTTCGCCCGGCGGCATCGACGTGGCCCGCCCCGAAGTACGGGTCAGCACCACCGATTGTACGACACCCGGCAGGGTCAGTTCAGCGCCAAGCGTTGCAGCGGCGGCGGCAAAGGACGGCACGCCCGGCGTCACATCATAGGGAATGCCAAGCGCGCGCAACCGGCGCAGCTGTTCGCCCATTGCCGACCAGACCGAAAGATCGCCCGAATGAAGCCGCGCCACATCTTGCCCTGCCTTATGGGCGGTCTCGATCTCGGCCACGATCTCATCCAGCGACAGGGGTGCCGTGTTGACGATGCGCGCGCCGGGCGGGCAATGCGACAAGATCGCCTCGGGCACCAGAGACCCCGCATAAAGGCAGACCGGGCAGGCGGCGATTAGGTCGCGCCCGCGCAGGGTCAAAAGGTCGGGGGCGCCAGGGCCTGCGCCGATAAAATGAACTGTCATTCGTCTCTCCTTATGGCGATGGCGGCCGTGGCCAGCCCATCGCCCGATATTACCCGTGGCCCCAAAAGAGCCGCACCGGGACCGGCACCGGCAAGGGCAGCAGCTTCGGCCACCGACCCGGTGCCGAAACGCGCGGCAACCTTTGCCGATTGCGTCAAGGTCGTTTGTGCGCCCAGAGCGGCGCGGCTTATGGGCTGCAATGGCGCGCCAAGCGCTGCCGCCAAAGCCCGCATTACACCCGCATCGGCCTTGGTGTCCGCCGTTGCCAGCAGATCGGCACCACCACCCGCCCGCTCCAGCGCATCCATAAGCGAGGCAAGTGTGGCCGCCCCGCGGAACCCGATGCCTGCGACCCTCATTTCACCACGCTCCACTGAATGACCGGGCGCGAGGCCTGCCAGCCGCGCATCCGGCCCAAGGGCACTGCCGCAGCGATTTCCAGCCGCATCAAGCTGCCGCCCTGTTGCGCATGCCAAGCGGCAAAAAGCGCTTCGGATTCGATCGTTACCGCATTGGCGACCAGCCGCCCGCCATCCGGCAACAGCTTCCAAACCGTCTCTAACAAGGCCTGATTTGCCCCGCCGCCGATGAAAACTGCATCCGGGGTGGGCAGATCGGCAAGCCCGTCAGGGGCCGCAGCGACCGTCACCGACAGGCGGTGCGCCAGGCCAAAGCCCACTGCATTCGTGGTGATATTGGCGGCGCGGTCGGCGCGTGCCTCAAGCGCATGGGCGCGGGTGCCGGGGGCAGACAAACACCATTCAACCGAGACGGAGCCCGAGCCTGCGCCAAGATCCCAAAGCACCTCGCCCGGTCGCGGTGCCAGGGCCGACAGCGTCATCGCACGGATTGGGCGTTTGGTGATCTGGCCATCATGGGCAAAGGCCTCATCCGGCAGGCCCGAAGCGCGCGGCAGGCCCTTCGCACCCTGGCAATCAATCCCCATGGCGACTGGATGGGTGATGCCGTCCAGCGCAAACCCGTCGGCCGGTGATTGGCGCAAGCGTTCTTCAGGCCCGCCCAAAGCCTCCATCACATGCAAGCTAGAGGCCCCAAAACCGCGCGCGGTCAGCCAATCGGCCAAGGCGCCCGCCGCGGCCCCATCGCGGATCAGGCAAATCACCTTTACCCCGCGTGACAAAAGCGGGGTCAGCCGTTCAAAAGGGGCGGCGTGAAGGCCGATACACAGGGTTTCTTCCAGCCGCCAACCCAGACGCGACGCGGCCCATGAAAATGTAGATGGGGCTGGGCAGGACACCCATTCACCGGGTTTCAGCTGCTGCATAAGCGATCCGCCAGCGCCATACCAAAACGGATCGCCCGAGGCGAGGACAACGACTTTTCGGCCCTTTTGGGCCATAACAGGGTCGATTTTGAACGGCACGGGCCAGTCGCGCCCCCTGTCCCCGGCACCGACAAGGGCCAGATGACGCGGAGCCCCAAAGATGATTTCGGCGTCCAAAATTGCCTTGCGGCTTGCGTCCGACAGCCCGGCATGACCATCTGCACCCAGACCAATGATGGTAAGCCAGGGATCAGACATCATGCGTATCCTTTTGCTGGGCGGCACGACTGAGGCCTCTGGCCTTGCCCGCCAAGTCGCTGCGGTGGGGATGGATGCGGTGTTTTCCTATGCGGGCCGCACCGACAGCCCGATTGAACAGCCCCTGCCCACCCGCATCGGCGGATTTGGCGGGGTTGACGGTCTGGCGACGTATCTTAAGGCCGAAAACATCACGCATGTTATCGACGCAACCCACCCGTTCGCGGCACAGATGAGCATGAATGCCATCACCGCTTGCACGGCCACCGACACCCCGCTTTGTGCCTTTGAACGCGCGCCATGGGTCGCGGATAAGGGCGATGACTGGACCCATGTACCCGATATCGATGCGGCCATCGCGGCGTTGCCCGAAGAACCCGCCCATGTGTTTTTGGCGATTGGTCGGCAGCATATCGCGGCCTTTGCCGCCAAACCCTGGCACCAATATCTGCTGCGGCTGGTCGACAGGCCGGTGGGTAAGCTGCCGCTGGCGACGGCAGAGGTGATTGTGGCGCGCGGCCCCTTCACCTTGGCAAGCGATCTGCAACTTTTGAAATCGCGCCGGGTCAATCTGATCGTGGCCAAAAACTCCGGCGGCAGCGGCGCGCGCGCCAAACTTGATGCGGCCCGCGCCTTGCACCTTCCGGTGATATTGATCGACCGGCCCGTTCTGCCCGCACGAACCACCGCCCATAGCAGCGCCGAGGTGATGCGCTGGCTGGGTCATGTCGCCGACCTTGGCGTATAGATGAACCGCCCGATGCGGCGGGTATCGGCATTGCCGACAATCACCATCGTGCGCATATCGGCCATCTCTGGCGTGGCCTTGGCCAGTGTCACCGTAAGGTAGCTTTCATCTGGCGTGGTGACGGCGCGGGCGAAGGAAATCAGCGTCTCGCCGCCACATTCTTCGCGCAAAATCTCCAAAGCCCGCGCGAACTGATGCGGCCGGCTTTTGGAGCGCGGGTTATAGAAGGCCATCGCAAAGCCAGCCTGAGCCGCCAACCGCAGCCGATGTTCGACCAGCGCCCAAGGTTTGAGGTTATCTGACAGGTTGATCGCGCAAAAATCATGCCCCAAAGGCGCGCCCAGCCGCGAGGCCGCAGCCAGCATTGCGGTGATGCCGGGCAAGATGCGGATATCCAGCGACTGATATTCGGGTGCTGCCTCAAGCGCTTCAAACAGTGCCGAAGCCATGGCAAACACCCCCGGATCGCCGGAGGAAACCACAACCACGCGCCGCCCATCAGCGGCCATTTGCAAGGCATGACCTGCGCGGTCCAGCTCTACCCGGTTATCGGTAGGATGCAGCGTCAGCCCTTCGCGCGGGGCCACGCGGGCGACGTAGGGGATGTAGCCGACAATGTCCGTGGCCGCAGCCAAAGCTGCCGTCACTTCCGGTGTCACCAAAGCCTCATCTCCGGGGCCAAGGCCCGCGACAACCACCCAGCCCGTCATGGCCGTCTCCCCTGCCCGTGGACCACGGCGATTGAGAAATAGGGCGCATCTTCGGGCGCGTCGGCAAGGCGCCGGACTTCTTGATCGGGCATGGTGCCCCGTTCGATCAGCCAGGCATCCTCCAGCCGCCCGGCGGCGGCAAGCGCGCGGCGCAGCTTCGGCATGTTGCGACCGATTTTCATCACCACCAGCGCATTGGTATTGCGGGCGCGGGCCGTCAGCTCTGCCTCTGAAAGCGTGGCCATCAGCACCGTCAGCACATCGTCGCCCCAGGTGATGGGCATGCCCGTCGCCGTCCAGCAACCCGACATGCCGGTGATCCCCGGAACCACCTCAACCGCGGCGCGGCCCTGCAGGCGGGAATGCAGATGCATGAAAGAACCGTAGAAGAACGGATCGCCTTCACACAGCACGATAACAGTCTCTGTTTCAGCCAAATGGGCCAGTTTATCGGCCCATTCGTCATAAAAGCCGGCAAGCTGACGGTTATATTCGGGGTCGGAAAAATGGATCTCGGTCGTGACCGGATATTCCATCGGATATTCGGTGGCACCGGCGGCCAGCATCCCATCCACGATCCGCCGCGCCTGACCATTGCGCCCGGCTTTGCGGAAATGCGCAACATGGGTCGCCGCGCGCACCAACCGGTCGGCGCGAACGCTCATCAGGTCCGGATCGCCGGGGCCGAGGCCGACACAGATGACCTTACCCATATTCATTCCTTCCGGCTGGCAAGCGCGTTGACGGCGGCGACCGTGATGGCCGATCCGCCCAGCCTGCCTTTGACGATCATAGAGGGCACCGGCAGATCCGCCATAAGCGCATCTTTCGATTCCATCGCACCCACAAAGCCGACCGGGCAGCCGATAATAGCGGCAGGGCGCGGACAAGTCGCATCTTCCAGCATGTTGAGCAGGTGAAACAGGGCCGTGGGCGCATTGCCGATGGCCACCACTGCCCCCGCCAAATGCGGACGCCACAGCTCAAGCGCTGCGGCAGATCGGGTATTGCCCATCTCTTTCGCCATCCCGGCGACGCGCGGATCTTGCAAGGTGCAAACCACCGCATTGTTCGCAGGCAAACGCGCGCGGGTGATACCTTCGGACACCATGCGCACATCGCATAAGATCGGCGCGCCGGCTTCCAATGCCGCGCGGGCGGCGATCGCCATGCCGGGCGAGAAATGCACATGCTCCTCAAGGCCCACCATGCCCGCAGCATGGATCATACGCACGGCCACCACCTCTTCTTCGGGCGTGAAACGGGCCAGATTGGCCTCTGCCCGGATGGTTGCGAAGGATTCAAGATAGATGGCCGCGCCATCGGTTTGGTAGCTATGGGGCATGGGTCACTCGATAAGGCTCTTGGGGTTTCGGGTCAGGGCCTCGGGCGAAAGGCCGATGCGGTGCGGTTGATCAAAGGCGCGTCCGGCGCAGATCAGGTTGAATGTGCCATCGGCGCAGGCGGTCAGCACCAGCGGCGCCGGGCCCGGATGGGCGCAGCCCTTGGCGCAGCCCGAGATATGCAAATAAGCGCCTTCGGGCAGCGAGGAGCAAAGTGACCGCGCCAGCGGGCGCGTGGCGAGGAGCCCTTGCGGGCAGCTGGGCGCCCCGGTGCAGGCCGTAACGCGCAGCCGCATATCATCAGGGGCGGTAATCAACCCCTCGATCTGCGGCAAGTCAGCTGCACCTTCGATCAAGAGCATCCGCCAAGGCGTAAGCCGGAAAGCACCGATTTTGGCTAAAACAGAGACTGTTTCAGCGGTAATCTGTCCAAATTCAAGGCCGGTCAGAAACCCGCCGGCACAGGGCCCCGGCCGGGGCGGCAGGGCGGGCTTTTGTGCGATGACATCCGCATCGCTAAACCTCTGCGGAAGCTCGGCGCCCCGCGCCAGCAAGGCTGCCATCCGCCCACGCCCCTCGGGCGCGCCGCCTGCCTCCAAAAACCAGCGGGCAAGATCCATGGCCAAGGGCACCGCCGTCTCTTGGCGAACCAAAACGCCATTCTCGGCCCCGTCGGCGCGCAAGATAAGCGCGCCTTGGGCGGTGCGCTCCAGCCGGATATCAGCGGATGTGGAGCCAAGCAGCGGCATAGGGCCGCAATCAACCGCGAAGCCGAATTTCCCGGGAAATTCCGGCGCATCCCTATGGCCCAAGGCCGCTGTCAGTGCATCAGCCAGCGCCAGAGTTCCGTCGCCCTCTTGCCAAAAGGGGCTGACGGCGATGTTGCGCCGGGCTTCGGCTTCGGGATTCGGGTCGATAAGGCCCAGCGCCGTCAGCCCTTCGATCAGCGCCGGATAGCTGGCGTCGCGCACGCCGCGTATTTGCAGATTGGCACGGGCGGAAAGATCAATCAGCCCATTGCCGTGAAGATCGGCCAGATCGGCGATGCCGCGCGCCTGATCCGGGCTAAGCCGCCCGGCATGGGGGCGGATGCGCACCACAAGCCCGTCGCCTGACATCATCGGGCGCAGCGCACCGGGGCACCAGCCTTTGATCTCGGGCGCAGTCATTGGCCTGCCTCA
>JBATTI010000068.1:0-1637 GCA_049670445.1 Albidovulum sp.
CAGCGTGGCGCCGCTGTCGGCGGCGGCCCCTGCGACCTTGAAGACAAAGAAGTTGCCCGCAATGCCGCGCCGCTCGCCGATCTTGTCCGCCGGGGCCGAGGCGATATCATCTGTCGTAACGAAGGACCGTGCGACGACACCTTTTGTTGCCATTTCGTCTTCGGCCATACCGAAATTCATGACGTCGCCGGTGTAATTCCCATAAAGAAACAAGACGCCCGCGCCGCCATCGGCCGCAAATCCGGCATCCATGATCTGCGCCGGCGAGGGAGAGGCGAAGATGTTGCCCAAGGGTGCTGCATCGGCCAGACCTTTGCCCACATAGCCCGCAAAGGCAGGCTCGTGCCCCGATCCGCCGCCAACGACGATGCCGACCTTTCCCTCCCTAGGCCCGTGACGCGCAACAATGGCCCGGCCGGAACTGCCCTCGCGGGTCAGGTGATCGGGATGGGCCGACACCATGCCTGCAATCAAATCCTCTATCAAATCGTCCGGATCGTTGATCAACTTCCTGTTCATGGCATCCCGCCTTCAAAATATTGAACGGCCCCGTTTTGATGGTGCGAACCGACAGCCGTCAATATGGACAAATGCGAGAACGGGGCGCGGTGCTGGTGGCCTGTCGTTGCGCGTGATTATGCGGAGGTTTCAGACCGGGGCAAGCGCAAGGTTGGGGGCAAGCGCAAGGTGGGGGCAAGCGCAAGGTGGGGGCCGGCGTAAGGCGGATGAATTTACAAAAGCAAATTATAACTAGACAATTGCATGTTTTTTGCAGTAAATCCATTGTGACAGGAAACCAAACCGCTTTGCTGCCCTGGTGCGCGTAAAGCGGCGCTTTACGGGCTTTTGATATGTCACTTCGCGCACGCTATTCCGGTGTCAGCTTGGGCATCTTTGCGGGGGATCTGTGCAACCTTCGTAACGAAGCGCGGGTTGCCGGCACCTGGGGCTGCGATCTTTTGCATTTCGACGTGATGGACGGCGTCTTTGTCCCACAGATGACAGGCGGGCCCGGCTTGTTGAAAATCCAGGACGCCACCATGTTCAAAGACGTTCACCTGATGGTGCAGCGCCCGGCAAGACTGATCGATGCCTTTGTCGCAGCCGGTGCAGACGCCATCACCGTTCATGTGGAATCAGAGGGCTGCCTTGAGGCAATGAGCGCCATCCGCGCGTCATCAGAAAAACACGGCCGCGAGGTTCTGACCGGGGTGTCGCTGATGCCCGGCACAACGCTTGATGCCGCGCGCGCCGGGTTGGATGCGGGCCCGGACATGGTGCTGGTGCTTGCCGTCGATCCACGCGGCAGCGATCCGGCCAACGTGCCTGCCGCCTGTTCGCGATTAGCCGAACTTCGCAAGGCGCTGCCTGAGGCGATCATGGCATTCGACGGCGGCGTTACCTTGGACACGTTGCCACAGATCGTCGCGGCAGGTGCCGATGTCGTTGTCAGTGGCAGTGCCATCATGCGCGCGCCGGATCCGAAACACAGCTTTGAGGCGATGCGCGACATGATGCGTGCAGGCCAGACCTGACCAACGCCAGAGCCACGGCGCATGGCGATCAATTTTTACAAGAAAGAGAGAAACATGGCGGATATCGATGACATCAGGGACGGCAAGAACTTTGGCTTGGAC
>JBATTI010000069.1:0-4679 GCA_049670445.1 Albidovulum sp.
CGGCGGTTTTTGCGACCAACGGTCTTTGCGCCACATCACATCCGCTCGCTGCCCAAGTGGCCGTGCAAATACTTCAATCGGGGGGCAATGCGGTTGATGCCGCGATCGCGGGTGCGGTGCTTTTGGGTCTGGCCGAACCACAGATGTGCGGGCTTGGTGGCGATTGTTTTGTGTTGCTCAAACCCAAAGGCAATCAGCAGGTCGTGGCGCTAAATGGCTCTGGCCGCGCACCCCAAGGGCTAAACGCGGCCGCCTTGCGCGACAAGGGTCACGCACGGATCGGCACCGAAAGCATCGAATCGGTGACCATGCCCGGTGCGGTCGATGCCTTTTGCCGTCTGTCCGATGATTGGGGCCGCATTGGTCTGGCCGCAGCCCTCGCACCGGCCATCCATTATGCCCGCGAAGGCATCCCCGTGGCCCCGCGTGTGGCGTTCGACTGGGCCGAAGACGCGTACCGGCTGACCGGCTGCGCGCGCGACCACTATATGCTTGGCGGTCAGCCGCCGCGCACCGGGGCCCTGTTTCGCGCCCCAAAACAGGCCGAGGTGCTTGAACGTATCGCCGCCCATGGCCGGGCCGGGTTTTACGATGGCGACGTGGCCGATGATCTTATCAAAAGCCTGAACGCCATGGGCGGCAGTCACAACGCCAATGATCTGGCGCAGACCAAGGCCGCCTATACCGAACCGGTGTCAGGGGCCTATTTGGGGCATGAGTTGATAGAGCATCCCCCCAATGGCCAAGGCGCCACGGCAATCTTGATGCTGAACATCCTGGCGCATTTCGATCTGGTATCCCTTGACCCGTTAGGTGCACAACGCGCCCATCTGGAGGCTGAGGCCGCCAAGCTTGCCTATGACGCGCGCAACCGCTTTATCGCAGATCTTGATCACACAGCCGGGCTTGACCACATGTTGTCAGCGGATACCGCTGCGCGACTGGCCGCGCTGATTGACCCCAAGCGTGCGATGGCCTTTCCGCCAACCGCTGCGGGGGCTGTTCACCGCGATACCGTCTACATCACGGTTGTCGACCGCGATCTTTTGGCAGTTTCGCTGATTTACTCGATCTATTGGGGCTTTGGTTCAGGGCGCGCCTCGTCGAAATACGGCATTCTTTTCCAAAACCGCGGGGCCGGATTTACCCTTGAACCCGGTCATCCGAACGAGGCGGCAGGCGGCAAGCGTCCGATGCATACGATTATTCCGGGCATGGTCGCGCGCGACGGCCGGGCCATCATGCCATTCGGGGTAATGGGGGGGGCTTATCAGCCAACCGGCCACGCGCGTTTGCTGACCAATCTGATCAATTACGGCATGGACCCGCAATCAGCGATAGATGCGCCAAGGTGTTTTTCGGACGATGGTCAGATGATGGTGGAGCGTGGGTATAGTGATAGCACCCGCGCCAAGCTGGCCGATATGGGGCACGACGTCAAAATACCGAACGAACCTTTGGGCGGGGCGCAGGCAATATTGATCGACCATGAAGCAGGGGTTTTGCAAGGCGCGTCAGATCCGCGCAAAGATGGCATCGCACTGGGTTATTAACCGCTGGTCAGTTCATCTGGAATTGCAGCGGGTAATAGCCATCTTCGAAATCACCGAAAAGATCGGGCACATCGGGATGGCCAATCGGCTCGCCCGAATAGTCCGGAACAAGGTTTTGTTCCGACACGTAAGCCACGTAAAAACTCTCGTTGTTTTCGGCCAGAAGATGATAAAACGGCTGATCTTTCGAAGGGCGGCTGTCTTCGGGTATGGCCGCATACCACTCATCCGTATTGGCAAACATCGCATCCACGTCAAAGACCACGCCGCGAAACGGGTGTTTGCGGTGTCTGAGCACTTGCCCCAAATGATATTTCGCACGCGATTTCAGCATAGTATCTTGGCCCCCAAGATGGTTATTAGTCCTCTAAGGTGGCTAAAGTCCATCATTCTTAGCGATTCGGACGGAAACAGTCTGTGACGATTGCCCTGACAGTGTTGCAGATTGTAGCGCCGGTATTCCTTCTGGCGCTGGTGGGATTCGTCTGGGTGAAGGCCGGTTTTGAGTATCGGGTTGAATTTGTAACCCGCCTTGCAATGACGCTTTCGGTACCGTGTCTGATTTTTGTGGCGCTGATGCGCACCAAGGTGGATCCAGCAGCACTTACGGCGATCTCGCTTGCCGCGCTGGCGGCTTACGCCGCACTGGCCTTGGTGTTTTGGGCCATTCTGGTGCTGGGCAAATATGATCGCCCCACCTATCTGGCCCCGATGGTCTTTGGCAATACCGGCAATCTTGGCTTGCCCCTGGCACTTTTCGCCTTCGGGCAAGAGGGGCTGGGCTATGCAGTTGTGGTATTTGCGGTCATGGCGGTCTTGTCCTTTACGATCGGTATTTGGATGGTTGCGGGGCGCGGGTCTTTCATGCGGGCTGTGAAGGAACCGATGGTGGGTGCCACAATTTTGGGGGCGCTGTTCTTATGGCGAGGCTGGCAGACGCCACTTTGGCTGACCAATTCGCTTGAACTGATCGGGCAGATGGCGATTCCATTGATGCTCATCACCCTTGGCGTCGCCGTGGCCCGGTTGCAGCCATCGGGGTTCTTGCGGCCCTTGATGCTTAGCCTTGTTCGGGTCGCGATTTGCACTGCCGTAGCCTGGGCCATTGGCCGCGCCTTTGATCTGCCGCCCATGGCTTTTGCGGTTTTGGTCATGCAAATTGCCACGCCGGTTGCGGTGACATCTTATCTTCTCGCCGAAAAATACCTGCCCGATGGCAGTGTGGTTGCGGGGTTGGTCGTGGTCTCGACCCTGATTTCTGTCATCTCAATTCCGCTGACCCTGGCCTTCCTTATCTAGGCCAAAGGCTTTGTGATTTCCTATCGCTGCAAAATCACGTAAACTGCAAAAAAAAGAGCAGACTATCGTGAGGCAGTATGAAGAAGTTTCTCCGCTTGGCGGCTATGTTGCTGTTGGTGTCCTGCGGTGGCGGGAATTATCAAGCACCGCGCAATCTGGATGACGCCTGTTCGATCCTTGATCAGCGGCCCAAATATCTGACCGCGATGCAGCGCGCCGAACGCCGCTGGGGCGTGCCGGTACATGTGCAGATGGCGACGATCCATCAAGAAAGCAAGTTTATCGGCAATGCGCGCACACCACATAAATATACGTTGGGGATTTTGCCTATGGGTCGCCAAAGCACGGCCTATGGCTATAGTCAGGCGCTTGATGGCACGTGGGATGACTACCGCAGCGCGACGGGCCGGCGCGGGGCCAAACGCAACCGGATCGAAGATGCGACCGACTTCATGGGCTGGTACATGGATCGCAGCGAAACCAAACTGGGCCTTTCCAAGTTTGATGTTCGCAACCAATACCTAGCCTATCATGAGGGCACGACGGGATATTCCCGCGGCAGCCACAATGGCAAAGCCTGGCTTTTGCGGGTGGCTGATTCGGTCGCGGCACGGGCCGAACTTTACCAACGCCAGTTGATCGCTTGCGGGAAGTTCTGACGATAGCCTGCTAGCGCTTTTGGCGTTTTTGCGCGCTGACCGCCGCGTTGATCGAGAAAAGCGTTGGGGGGTATTCAGCCCCGGTCTGCAAGGGTTCAAGCAGCACCGTGGTTTGCGCGCCTGACTGGTCGGTGACCACCCATTGACTAAGCGCAATCGGATTGGCCGTGAAGCCAAGGGCGATGGTGCCATATTCTGGATGTTTGGGGTCTTGCGCCGTCACGATGGTCAGGGCGCCCTCTTCGCTATGCCCAACAACCATCTTCGCCTGATCCAGTTTGACCTTGCGCGCAAGGATCAGGTTCAACGGAGTTTTCGCCAGCGGATATTGTTCCGGCGGCTGATTGGACTTCGCGTCAAAAATAGCCACTTGCCCGCCCGAGGCCAGCACCAGCGTGTCATCAGGGGCAGCATATTCAAACCGCATCCGGCCGGGGCGGCGGATGAACACCTTGCCCTTGGCGCCCGAGCCATCGGCGTTGATCTGGGTGAAATCTGCCTCGGCGGTCGTTAGCCCGTTAAGATAGGCTGACAGATCCGAGAGCGAGGTTTTTTCGGCCATAGCAGGCAAGGTCATTGCCGCAACAAAGGCCGGAATCAGGAATATGCGCATATGTTTTATCATGACCCCAATCTAGGGCCTTGCGCCGGGTTATGCCATAACCGGCGTGCGTTATCGGCAACCTGCCGCTCGAACTTCTGCCCGGCTGTCAACCGAACTGGCATCCGTACCGCCGACGCCATCTATCCGTCCCAACACAGGGCGCAGGGTGGTGCCGCGCGCTTGTCATCGGACTGGCTGATATTGAAGGCCCCGCCACCACCCCGGAACACCTATATGCCCAAGTCCCGCCAGACCTGCAGCGAGGCCGCCAAACGCCGGGACCGGATCGCAACCCTTTAGGAGCTGCGGGATGCAAAGACTTATTGCAGTGTTTTTGTTGATGACAACAATCGAAAGCCGGGTTGCACGGTTTTCTTCAACAGCAAATCACTTCGCCACATTGGTCCTTTCGACTCTCAAAAAATCGAAACCAAACAACAGATTGCCTCGTTGTCGCAGATTTACGAATTCGCGCCGCAAATCGAAGAAGCAATAAAAGCACATATCTGGTTTTGGGTTCCCGCCCGGCGGCAACGCCGGGCAGCGCCCGACACTCCCCCCGGG
>JBATTI010000070.1:0-7064 GCA_049670445.1 Albidovulum sp.
GCTTTCCGATCTATGGCGGGCTGTTGCACCGGCGCGGCGGCAGTGCCCGCCATGATGCGGTGGCCTGGGGTTATGCGCGCGGGGCGGACAAGCGCGGGGTGGATCTGATCCAGAATTGCGAAGTCACTGGCATTGATATCACGGATGGCAAGGTCACCGGCGTACAGACAACGCGCGGGCCGATCCGTGCCAAGAAGGTGGGGATGATTGCGGCGGGCCGCTCGGGTCAGGTGGCGGCGATGGCCGGGATGCGGCTGCCGGTTGAAAGCCATGTCTTGCAGGCCTTTGTCACCGAGGGGCTGAAGCCGGTGATCGACCATGTCGTCAGCTTCGGCATGGGGCATTTCTATATCAGCCAGTCCGACAAGGGCGGGCTGGTCTTTGGCGGCGATCTGGATTTCTACGCCTCTTACGCCGCGCGCGGCAATCTGCCGATGGTCGAACATGTGATGGAGGCGGGCATGACCCTGATGCCGATGATCGGCAAGGCCAAGGTCTTGCGCAGCTGGGGCGGGATCATGGATATGACACCCGATGGCAGCCCGATCATCGACAAGACCCATATCGAGGGGCTTTATCTGGATTGCGGCTGGAACTACGGGGGATTCAAGGCGATTCCGGCCTCGGGCTGGTGCATGGCGCATCTGATGGCCACCGATCAGCCCCACGAATACGCCCGCCGCTTCCGGCTTGACCGTTTCACCACCGGCCATCTTCTGGATGAAGAAGGCACCGGGTCACAGCATAACTTGCATTGAGGGACTGACATGCGCATCACCTGCCCCCTGTGCGGCCCCCGCGACCGGCGCGAGTTTTACTACTACGGTGCGTCGGATTATCTGACCCGGCCCGGCGAAGGCGCTGGGCCCGAGGCTTGGGACAACTACTTGCATCTGCGCGACAATCCGGCGGGTGAGACGCGCGATCTTTGGTATCACGATATGGGCTGCGCCAGCTGGCTGGAGGTGTTGCGCAACACCGTGACGCATGCGGTGCTTGAGGTGCGGATGGTCGCACCCGATGCGGTTGGCATGAAACCGGCAGCCCGCGTCCCGACCAAAAGAAAAACGCCTAAGACTGGGCCGGAGGGTGCGGCATGAGGATTGCGGGCAAGGGCCTTATCGACCGCGATCAGCCGGTCGGATTTCGTTTTGACGGGCGCGAATATACCGGGTTTGAGGGCGACACACTTGCATCGGCGTTGCTGGCCAGCGGCCAAAAACTGTTCGGCCGGTCGTTCAAATACCACCGCCCGCGCGGGGTGATGACGGCAGGATCGGAAGAACCGACTGCGCTGGTCACCGTGGGCAAAGGGGCCACGCAGGTGCCCAATCTGCGCGCCACGCAAGTAGAGATCCACAAGGCGTTGGAGGCGAAAAGCCAAAACCGCTGGCCGCATCTGGCCTTCGATGTGATGGCGGTGAATGATCTGATCTCGCCCTTCTTGTCGGCGGGGTTTTACTATAAAACCTTCATGTGGCCGCGCAGCTTCTGGGAAAAACTCTATGAGCCGGTGATCCGCCGCGCGGCGGGCCTTGGGGCATTGTCGGGCCAGCATAACGAAGAGGCCTATGAAAAGGCTTTTGCCTTTTGCGATCTTTTGATCGTGGGCTCTGGCCCCGCCGGGCTGATGGCGGCCTTGGCCGCGGGCCGCGCCGGGGCAGAAGTGATCTTGGCCGAAGAAGATGCGCGCCTTGGCGGTCGGCTTTTGGCCGAGGTGGAAGAGATTGGCGGTCAGCCCGGCCATATCTGGGCCAAGACTGTGCTGGCCGAACTGGCGGGCCTGCCCAATGTGCGGCTGATGGCCCGTACCACCGTGACCGGGGCCTATGACAGCGGGATTTACGGCGCAGTTGAACGTGTGGGGCAGCACCTCGCACAGCCGCCCGAAGGCCTGCCGCGCGAATGTTTCTGGCGCATCACGGCGCGGCGCGCGATTCTGGCATCGGGTGCGATTGAACGCCAGATCGCCTTCCCGATGAACGACCGGCCCGGCATCATGGCGGCGGGATCTGTGCGTGCCTATCTGAACCGCTGGGGGGTAGCGCCCGGCCAGTCGGTTGCCGTCTTTGGCAACAATGACAACGCGCACCGCACCGCGCGGGATCTGGCCGCCGCCGGTGTGCAGGTGGCCGCATTGATTGATGTGCGCGATGATATCACCGTCACCGGCGATTTCCCGGTATTCGCGGGTGCGAGCGTCACCAACACCAAGGGCCGTCTTGGCCTGCGAGAGATCACGGTGACCACCGCAGGCGGGGCCGAAGAGCAGATCAAGGCCGATTGCCTGGCGGTTTCGGGGGGCTGGAACCCCGCATTGCATCTGACCTGCCATATGAACGGCCGCCCCGAGTGGCGCGAAGATATCGCAGCCTTTGTGCCCAAGGCGGGCATGGTTCCCGGACTTGCGGCCGCAGGTGCGGCAAGCGGCACGATGAGCACCTCTGGCGCCTTGGCTGACGGCCTGCGCGCGGCCAATGATGCGCTGACTGAACTTGGGTTAAAACCTGCCAGCCTTGATCTTCCGCAGGCCGAAAACGGTGCGGCGCGGATAAGTGCCTATTGGGAAGCCCCCGGCAAGAAAACCGGCGCGGCCAGCCGTGCCTGGCTTGATTACGCCAATGATGTCACGACCAAAGATGTGCGCTTGGCGGCACAAGAAAATTTCGCCTCGGTCGAACATATGAAGCGCTACACGACGCAAGGCATGGCCCCCGACCAGGGCAAGAATTCCAACGTCGGCGCATTGGCGGTGCTGGCCGATGCCAGCGGGCGCGGCATCCCCGAAACCGGCACCACGACCTTCCGCCCGCCTTACGCGCCGGTTTCAATCGCGGCGATGGGGGCTGGCGGGCAGGGCATCGGCTTTGCCCCGCAACGCTTTACCACCTCGCACCGCGCGAGTGTTGAGCGTGGTGCCCCGATGATCGAAGCCGGGCTTTGGTATCGGCCGTCCTACTTTCCGCGCCCCGGCGAAACCACCTGGCGGCAATCTTGTGACCGCGAAGTTCAGGCGGTGCGCAACCGTGTCGGCATCTGCGATGTCTCGACCCTGGGCAAGATCGACATTCAGGGCAAGGATGCGGGCCGTTTCTTGGACTTTGTCTACACCAATATGTTCTCGACTTTGAAAGAGGGTCGGGTGCGCTATGGGTTGATGCTGCGCGAAGACGGCACGGTGATGGATGATGGAACCACCGCCCGCCTTGGCCCCAATCACTATCTGATGACAACGACGACCGCGGCGGCGGGGGCGGTGATGCGCCATCTTGATTTCGTCCAACAGGCCTTTTGTGCCGACTGGGATGTGCGGACCATTTCGGTGACCGAACATTGGGCGCAATTCGCCGTGGCCGGACCCTTGGCGCGCGAGCTTCTGAACTCCATCCTTGATGGCCCGCTTGATGAAGCGACCTTCCCGTTTTTGTCATGCGGTGACGTGCAGATCGGCGGCGTGCCGGGGCGGCTTTACCGCATCTCCTTCTCGGGGGAGTTGGGGTACGAGGTTGCCGTGCCTGCCCGCTACGGTGCCGCCCTTTACCGCGATCTTGTGGCGCGTGCCGAAAGCTTTGGCGGATGCGCTTACGGTATGGAGGCGCTGAATGTATTGCGCATCGAGAAGGGCTTTATCACCCATGCCGAAATTCACGGGCGGGTAACGGCCTTTGATATCGGCATGCAAGGCATGATCAGCGCCAAGAAAGACTGCATTGGCAAGGTTTCAAGCCAACGCCCCGGCCTTTTGGGATCGGGGCGAGAGCAGTTGGTAGGGATCAGGCCTTTGAGCATGGAAAAGGCGTTTGGCGCAGGCGCACATTTGTTCGATAATGGGGCCGCACCGATTTCCGCCAATGATCAGGGATATGTCACTTCGGTTTGCTGGTCGCCCACGTTGCGCGCCCATCTGGGCCTTGCGTTTTTGCGCAATGGACGTGCCCGGCAGGGCCAATCAGTGCGGCTTGTCGATCATCTGCGCGGTACTGACATGCTGTGCGAAGTGATGAACCCTGTCTTCTTTGACCCCGAAGGAGGGCGCGCGCGTGGCTAAACTGATTGCCCGATCCGCTTGCGAAGACCTTTTGCCGATCAGCATTGGCGGCATGGAACTGACCGAACAGCCTATTGACCGCATGTGGGCCATCGCACCTTACCACGGGCGCGAAAAGGCCGTGTCCACGGCTTTGCAGAAGCAAGGCCTTGATTGGCCCGCGCCGAACACGGTCTGCGCCAAAGGCGACAAGCTATGTATGTGGAGCGGGCGGGCGCAGGCGTTCTTGGTGAATGCCGAACTTGGTGGGTTGAAGGATGCAGCCGCGCTGACCGATATCAGCGACGGCTGGATCGCCATTGTGCTGACGGGTGCGAAGGCCGCGTCGGTTCTGGCGCGCCTTGTGCCGGTTGATCTGGGGCAGGCGGCGTGTTCCCAAGGCAGTGTGCTGCGCACCGGGCTTGGCCATATGTCGGTGATGATCCACCGAACCGGCCCCGCGCAGTTCACCATCTATCTCTTCCGCTCAATGGCGGCCACAGCGGTGCATGAACTTTCGACCGCAATGCATGCGGTCACCGCCCGCGCCGCAATCTGACGCCAAAGTGATCATTTTCAGGGCTGCCGTGACCCGAGCGGTGCTGCTGCGGGGCGAATATTCATTGACGGGTGCGGGCGCTTCCTTCATTAATTGAACATATGTTCATTTCGTAAGGTCAGGCTGATGTTCACCGCATCCATGAAATTCCCCCTTGGCGAAGAAACCGACGCATTGCGCGATATGGTGCATCGTTGGGCGCAAGAGCGGGTCAAACCAATTGCCGCCGAGGCGGACCGCGCCAATGATTTCCCCGCCGGGCTTTGGAAGGAAATGGGTGACCTCGGGCTGTTGGGGATCACGGTGCCCGAAGAATATGGCGGTGCCGGGATGGGGTATCTGGCGCATGTGGTTGTTGTTGAAGAGATTGCACGTGCCTCTGCTGCGATATCAATGTCTTATGGCGCGCATTCCAACCTTTGCGTTAATCAGATCAAGCTTAACGGCACGGATGCGCAAAAGCGCAAATACCTGCCGCGCCTGATTTCGGGCCAGCATGTCGGCGCATTGGCGATGTCTGAAGCGGGGGCAGGTTCAGATGTGGTGTCGATGAAGCTGCGCGCTGAAAAGCGCAACGATCATTACAAGCTTAACGGCACCAAATATTGGATCACCAACGGCCCCGATGCGGATACGCTTGTGGTTTATGCCAAGACCGATCCTGATGCGGGGTCCAAAGGCATCACGGCATTCTTGATCGAAAAGACCATGAAGGGTTTTTCGACCTCGGCGCATTTCGACAAGCTTGGCATGCGCGGATCAAACACCGCCGAGCTGATTTTTGACGATGTCGAGGTGCCCTTCGAGAATGTTCTGGGCGAAGAGGGCAAGGGCGTGCGGGTTCTGATGTCGGGGCTCGACTATGAACGCGTGGTGCTGTCGGGCATCGGCACCGGCACGATGGCGGCCTGCCTTGATGAGGTGATGCCCTATGTCGCGACCCGCAAGCAGTTCGGCCAACCCATTGGGAACTTTCAGCTGATGCAGGCCAAGATCGCCGATATGTATACCAAGATGAATTCGGCCCGCGCCTATGTCTATGCGGTGGCTGCCGCCTGCGACCGGGGCGAGGTGACCCGGCAGGATGCGGCGGCCTGCGTGCTTTATGCCTCGGAAGAGGCGATGAATGTCGCCCATCAGGCAGTGCAGGCCATGGGCGGCACCGGCTATATGAACGAAACCCCGGTCTCGCGCTATTTCCGCGACGCCAAGCTGATGGAAATCGGCGCGGGGACGAGCGAGATCAGGCGGATGCTGATCGGGCGCGAGTTGATGGGGGCGGTGGGGTAATTGTCCAAGAAACGTGTTGAATACCTACGCGCGTATCTTCCTTATTGTGACGCTGTTGGTGCGATGTTCAGCATGCGTGGTTCCGACTACTCTGTAGATTGGCGGCATAACTACATTGTTGCGCTGTCCACACTAAGAGCCACCGGGCATGTTCTTCACAAAGTGGACACCCTTCGCTTTCCCGAATTGGGGCCCGTTGTCACCGACCGGTTCGCGCGCTGGAAAAAGGGCGAAGGCGACGATGCCTTGTTCAAGCACTTTATCGAGGATGGGAGAAATCAACTTTTGAAAACCTATCTGTTCACCGCGAACGACGAACTGGCATTCTTCGAAGACGAGCTTGAGAGCGGCGACATCGACATAATAACCGAAGGCTTTTTCAAGGGTTACAATGTCGTGGACATCCTACATCACTGCGCGAACTGGTGGGCGACTGAGTTGTCCGAAATTGCAGACGAAATAGGTGAACATTCAATTGTTAGGCTTGGAGCAATGGCGTGAAACTCAACTCTTCCGTCCTGCCCGCCTCTGACACCTTCCGTGCCAACCGCGCGGCGCATGAGGCGATGCTGGCGACCATTGCCGAAGCCGCCCAAAGGGCCGCTGCCGGCGGCGGGGAGAAGTCGCTCGCCCGCCATGTCGCGCGGGGCAAGATGCCGCCGCGTGAGCGGGTGGCTAACCTTCTGGATGCGGGCTCCCCCTTCCTTGAGATCGGCGCGACCGCTGCCCATGGCATGTATGGCGGCGATGCCCCCGCCGCCGGGGTCATTGCCGGGATCGGCCGGGTTATGGGGCAAGAGGTGATGGTGGTCGCCAATGATGCCACGGTGAAGGGCGGCACCTATTACCCGATGACGGTGAAAAAACACCTCCGCGCGCAGGAGATTGCCGGGGAAAACCATCTGCCCTGCATCTACCTTGTCGATTCAGGCGGTGCCAATCTGCCCAATCAGGATGAGGTTTTCCCCGACCGCGACCATTTCGGCCGCATCTTCTACAATCAGGCACAGATGTCGGCCAAGGGCATTCCCCAGATCGCGGTTGTCATGGGCTCATGCACTGCGGGCGGGGCTTATGTGCCTGCGATGTCCGATGTCTCGATCATCGTGAAGGGTCAGGGCACGATCTTTTTGGCAGGCCCGCCGCTGGTCAAGGCCGCCACCGGGGAAGTGGTCAGCGCCGAAGATC
>JBATTI010000071.1:0-4012 GCA_049670445.1 Albidovulum sp.
AAAAGCCCGTCCCTTCGCGTCACCATCGGGGAAAATCCACCCGACCGCCTTGATAAGGCTTTGGCGCGCGATGTGCCAGATGCGGCGGCCCTGTCGCGCACAAGGATCGCGCGGCTTTTGGCCGAAGGTGCGATCAGCCGCGATGGGGTGGCGATAAGCGATGCCAAGGCCAGGGTGGCCGAGGGCGAGGTGTTCGAGATCGCCCTGGGTATCGCCGAAGAGGTTGATACCTTGCCCGAAGACATCCATCTGAACGTGATCTGGGAAGACAAAGACCTGATTGTCATCGACAAGGCGGCAGGCATGGTGGTGCATCCCGCGCCCGGATCCTACAGCGGCACTTTGGTCAACGCCCTTTTGCATCACTGCGGCGATACATTATCGGGCGTGGGCGGCGAAAAGCGGCCCGGTATCGTGCACCGTATCGACAAGGATACCACCGGGCTTCTGGTCGTGGCCAAATCCGACCGCGCCCATCACGGGCTGGCCAAACAGTTTGAAAAGCACACCGTCAACCGGCGCTATCTGGCGATCGTTCATGGGGTGCCCGATGCCAACGATCCGCGCCTGCACGGCGTGAAGGGTACGAATTTTGAGGCAGGAGGGATCTTGAAGATCACCACCCAGCTTGCGCGCCACAAAACCGACCGCCAACGCCAGGCGGTGCTCTTTCATGGCGGCCGCCACGCCGTAACCCGCGTGCGGGTGCTTGAACAGTTCGGCACACCGCCGACCGCCGGCCTTGTCGAATGCTGGCTTGAGACCGGCCGCACCCATCAGATCCGCGTGCACCTGGCGCATGTCGGCCACGGACTTATCGGCGATCCGACCTATGGCGGGCGGCGCAAGTTGTCGCCAAAGGCGATAGGGCAGGTGGCCTCCGAGGCAGGAGCGGGGTTCCGGCGTCAGGCCCTTCATGCCGCAACCTTGGGCTTCAGTCACCCCGTGACCGGCGATGAGTTGTCATTCGAAAGCCCGCTTCCCGCCGATATGGCCGCCTTGCTTGATCAATTCCGGGCTTGATCAATTCCGGGCGGCATAACCGCTGACAAGAGCGTGAGCCGATTGTCACATTCCTCGCAATCAGCGGGGGGCGTGGTCATATTGTGTTAAGATATCCGTGCAAGGGTCCAGCGGTTTTTCGCGCGGCCCCTTGCACGGTGACGCAGGGGCGCATAAATTGCTTGGTCCTTGCCCAATATGGGAGATGAATATGACGACCTATGCCAATCTTCCCGCGCCAAGCCCCGAACAGGGGTTGAACCGGTACCTGCAGGAAATCCGCAAATTTCCGCTGTTGGAGCCGGAAGAAGAATACATGCTGGCCAAAAGCTGGGTCGATCACCAGGAACCCAAGGCCGCACATCGGCTGGTGACCTCGCATCTGCGACTGGCGGCCAAAATCGCCATGGGTTATCGCGGCTACGGCCTGCCGCAAGCCGAGGTAATCTCCGAAGCAAATGTGGGGCTTATGCAAGCGGTCAAGCGCTTTGACCCTGAAAAGGGCTTTCGCCTTGCGACCTATGCGATGTGGTGGATCCGCGCCTCGATTCAGGAATATATCCTGCGGTCCTGGAGCCTTGTGAAGCTGGGCACGACATCGGCGCAAAAGAAGCTGTTTTTCAACCTGCGCAAGGCCAAATCGAAAATCGGCGCGCTGGAAGAGGGCGACCTGCGGCCCGAAAATGTGGCGCAGATCGCCAAAGATCTGAACGTGACCGAAGATGAAGTGATCTCGATGAACCGCCGGATGTCGGGGGGGGATGCATCGCTGAACGCCACGGTCGGTATGGACGGCGAGGGCACCAGCCAATGGCAAGACTGGCTGGAGGATGAAGATGCCGACCAGGCCGGTGACTATGCCGAATCCGAAGAGCTGGAGGCGCGCCGCACCATGCTGACGCGCGCGATGGATGTCTTGAACGACCGCGAAAAAGACATCTTGATTCAGCGCCGCTTGCAAGATGAGCCGATCACATTGGAAGCGCTTTCCAGCCAGTATGATGTCAGCCGCGAACGGATCCGGCAGATTGAAGTGCGGGCCTTTGAAAAACTTCAGTCGCGCATGCGTGAATTGGCGAAAGAAAAAGGCATGTTGCTGCCGGCCTGATCGGGCCGAAATGTCGCACTTGCGCGCTGCCAATACGCATTTGGCGGCGCATCCGGCCCATTCCGGCAAGACGCTGGTGGCGTGACTTATGGCGTTTCGACTTTACTCTGAAGCATCACGTATCGGCTGACCCGCCCAAATCCCGGGTTTCGGGCGGCGTCAGGCGATTGCGGGGCAAACTCGAAACGCGTCAGGGAGGTTGCGCATGCGTGGTCACTGCCTTTGTGGCGCCATCAAATTCGAAGTTGACGCCCCGGTTCAGGCCTGTGTCAACTGCCACTGCGAAAGCTGCCGCAGGCAGTGCTCGGCACCGATGACGACCTATATCGGCGTGGCCGATGGCCAGTGGCGATGGCTGGGCAAAGCGCCCAAGGTCTATAAATCCTCGCCCGGGGTCGAGCGGAGCTTTTGCGACACCTGCGGCACACCGCTTTCATTTCGGTCCCAGAAGATGTCAGGCGTCATGCATTTTTATGTGGCGGCAATGGACGCGCCGGAGCAGTTTCAGCCAACGCTGCATGTCGCTTCTGAGGAAAAGCTTGGCTGGCTGAAGCTTGCCGATGATTTGCCGATGTGTATCGGCCCCGACTACACCAAGGGCCAGTAGCAGCCCCGATCTTGCAAGCACCACCTTGGCGAAAACCGGCACAGGCTAGAAACAACAATTGTACAAAGCCCCCGGTGCCGTTAGGACATCGGCAGCGAATACGAGGGGCTTTGCCGATGACCATGCTGGAGACGTTCTTGCCGCCCATGCATCCCGAAGGGCGGAAATTTCTGGGGGTTTTCGGCGCGGTTGCCGTTGTCTTGTTCCTGATCTGGCCGCCGCTTGGCTGGATCGGTCTTGGCCTGACGATCTGGGTCTATTACTTTTTCCGCGACCGGGTGCGCTCGGTGCCAATGCGTGACGGGCTGGTGGTCAGCCCGGCGGATGGCGTGATCTCACTCATCGGGCCGGCGGTGCCGCCGGAAGGTCTGGGCTTTGGCCCTGAACCCCTGATGCGGATTTCGGTGTTCATGAATGTTTTCAACTGCCATGTGAACCGCGCCCCGATTGAAGGCACGGTCGCGGCCGTCGTCTACCGGCCGGGCAAGTTTTTCAATGCCTCGCTGGACAAAGCCAGCGTCGATAATGAACGCAATTCCTTGCGGATAGAGACGGCGGACGGGGTCAGCATCGGCGTTGTGCAAATCGCGGGATTGGTCGCGCGCCGCATCGTGTGTTTTGCCGATGCGGGCCTTTTCTTGCGCACTGGCGAACGGTTCGGCCTGATCCGCTTCGGGTCTCGGCTGGATGTTTATTTGCCCGATGGGGTGGAGCCTTTGGTTGCACTTGGGCAAACCATGGTAGCGGGTGAAACGGTTCTGGCCGATCTGGCCTCAACCGAGCCTGCCCGCGCGGCGCGCCAAGAATGAACGAGATGCGCAAACCCCCCAAGACCAGCCGCAAAGAGCTTTTGATCATCCAGCTTTTGCCCAATGCGATTACGCTTGGGGCAATCTGTCTGGGGCTGACAGCGATAAGATCGGCGGCTTTCGGCTCTGTCTCTTTTGCGGCGGCCCTGATTGTTCTGGCAGGTATTCTTGACGGGCTGGATGGGCGGCTGGCGCGGGCGCTGGGCAGTGAAAGCCTTTTGGGGGCGGAACTGGATTCGCTTGCCGATTTCCTGAATTTCGGGGTTGCCCCGGCGATCATCATCTATTTCTGGGTGCTTCAATCCACCCCCGATATCGGCTGGGCGGCGGTGCTGGTCTATGCGCTTTGCTGCGTGATGCGCCTTGCGCGCTTCAACGTGGGAATAAAGTCCGAGGCAGGCAACGACCCGCGCTTCTTTGAAGGCGTGCCTTCGCCCGCAGGCGCGCTTTTGGCCCTTGGGCCGCTGTTTTTAAGCAATGCCATCC
>JBATTI010000072.1:0-1751 GCA_049670445.1 Albidovulum sp.
CAGCGTGCTACGATTATATTACTGGAATTTACGGGCTCTTCAGGAACTTTCGCCGCGTGATCCACGAACGGCTGGTCTAGGATGAACCGCCTTTTGCTGCACCGCACATGAACTGACATACTGCGGATAAAGCGAGCGTACGCTAATGCAGCGCAGAGGTCTGCTTTTCCGCTCTCCGTTTGGCTGTACGCAGGGGCTTCACTTCTATTCAGGATGCTCCTCCAATTCCTCAAGCGCGGTTTTGGCGTTCGCCTGCATCCTTGAAAGCAATGAGAAAGCAAGGTCCTGTTCTTCAGGTGAAAAATCCTCGAAGAGCTTGGTGTTTAGTCGTCGGTGGAAATCGGACAGATGCCGCAGCTCGTTTCCCTTTTCCGTGAGCGTGACGACGATGGCCCGACCATCCGTTTCGTGCTTTTGGCGTGCCACCAACCCCCGGTCTACCATGCGATCAACGATGCGGGACGTTGCAGGAAGCCCATTGCCCACTTGGTCTGCCAAGGCGCTAACCGTGATTTCTTCGTCGCGCCACAAGCATGACAAGATCACCCATTGAGGCAGTGAGAGATCGTAGGGGTCAAGCAGTCGCTGGCAAAGCGCATTCATACGCCCTGTCGTGAAGTTCAGAACGCGGCCGATGGATCTCGGAGGTGGTGAAATTTTGCTTGCCATGTAAATTAAACCGCCCTTATAGTTTACGTGTAAATCAAAATCGCCTGCTCGGCGACCGGATGCAATGCAAATCGGTGGTTAGCAGGCCGCGCGCACAGTAAGAAAGGAAATCCTGATGGCAAAGAAGGTTCTTATGGTCGGCTGGCATCCGACGGTGGTCGATTACTCCAAGTATCCTGGCCTTAGCGCCGAGAAGCTGGAAGCCGCGCTGCGCGCCGATGAAAGCAAACTGAACAACCTTGGCTTTGACGCCTCCATCGGGTTCATTTTCAGCGGCGAGACCGCGACGGAACAGCTGGAACAGACGCTGAAAGCAGCCACCTATGATGTCGTGATCATCGGTGCAGGCGTGCGCAAAGATGACGACCACTTCCTGATCTTCGAAAAGCTGGTGAATGTTGTGCATGAGCACGCCCCCAAGGCGCGCATCGCCTTCAACACCGGGCCGATGGATTCCGACGCTGCCATCCAGCGTTGGGCATGACCGGAGAGCGATGATGGCGCATCCTGTGAAAAGCAGCGTAGATCATTTCGGCAAGGTCGGGATTGGCTTGCACTGGATCAGCGCGCTGCTGATCATTGTCTTGCTTGGCAGTGGGTTCCGGGCGGGATTCTCCACGGACACAGGCGTCAAGACTGCGGCCCTTCAGGTGCATCTGCCAGTCGCGATCCTTGTGCTTGTCCTGACCGTGACCAGACTGATCTGGTGGTGGCGGTTCGATATAAAACCCGGTCCCGTCATGGGCGTTCCGTCTTGGCAGGAGAGCATCGCCAAGTGGACCCATCGTGGCCTCTACGCCGTTGTAATCCTACTCCTCGCAAGCGGGATCGCGATGTCGATCCTTTCAGGTCTTCCTGACGCTCTGTTCGGCTCGGCGGCATTTCCTGAATTGGCAGAACTTCCACCAAGGGCGGGACATGGAGTCGCGGCGCGGGTCATGGTCGGGTTGGTGGTGCTCCATGCCGGTGCAGCGCTGTATCATCATTTTTTCTTGAAGGACAAAACGCTCAAACGGATTTGGTTTTGAAAGAAGTAAGCTGCCATTCGCGTTAAACCCAGCATCGGTAATTGTGGGCTCTCC
>JBATTI010000073.1:0-1952 GCA_049670445.1 Albidovulum sp.
GGCGTTGGACGACCGGCCGGGGCCGTGAAGCCCCCCCGGCTGCGGCTTCATCCGATTTTTTGCGGGTATCGGCCGGGTTGGCCAATGCCGCCTGAAATCAAAGGCTTGGGCGCGTTTGGGTGGTACCGGATGCTTCAGGACAAAGTCGGAACGCATGAATTGATACGGCTCAGCGGTAGGTCCGAGACAGGGGCAAAGCCGGATATTTTTTCGATCTTCCTTAAGTTGTGCGGACTTGGCTTGACGATCGCCTGAGGAAGCTGTTCCTTGCCGTCGGAAACGACGTGAAAGGGATCTGAAATGTCAAATTTTACCTCATCTACACGCGCCATTTTGGCCAGCGGAATCGGGTTTTTCCTTCTTGGCGGGGCCGGCGCATTTGCGGAAACAAGAACCTATTACGCCGCCGCGGAAGAAGTCGAATGGGACTATGCGCCTGAAGGGCAAGATCTGATGATGGGCATGGCGTTTTCGGAGGATCAAAAGGTTTTTGTTGAACCCGGCCCCTCCAGAATTGGCAGCGTTTATCACAAGATCCGATACATCGGTTACACAAGCGCGGATTTTTCCCAAAAAACGCAGGTCACTGACCCGTCAACCGGGATCCTGGGCCCGATCATTCACGCCGAGGTCGGCGACCGGATCGAATTTGTGCTGAAAAACAACAGCACCATTCCGGTATCCGCCCATCCGCATGGTGTTTTTTACGAAAAAGCTTTCGAAGGGGCGATGACCAATGACGGCACCTCTGGTGCTGACAAGGCCGACGATGCGATCGCGCCGGGTGACACCTTCACCTATATTTGGGAGGTGCCAGAGCGCGCCGGGCCGGGGCCAAACGATCCTTCGTCGCTTGTCTGGCTGTACCACGGCCATGTGCAATCGATTGCCGATACCAATTCCGGCTTGGTGGGGGCCATCGTTGTTACAGCCAGGGGAATGGCAAATCCGGACGGCACACCAAAGGACGTGGACCGCGAAGTCTTTTCCTTCTTCTCGGTCATGAACGAGAATGAAAGCCATTTCCTTGATGACATGGTCGCCAAACTGCCCGAACCGCCTGCTGAGGATGACGCGGATGATTTTGAGGAATCGAACCTCATGCATGCCATCAACGGCTATGTGTACGGCAATATGCCCATGCCGCAGATGCATGTGGGCGAACGGGTTCGCTGGTATCTGATGTCACTGGGCACCGAGGTGGATCTGCACACGCCGCACTGGCATGGAAACACCGTTCTGGCCAATGGCAATCGCAAGGACGTGGTTGAGCTTTTGCCCGCCACGACGCTTGTATCGGATATGGTCCCGGATGCCGCGGGCATCTGGATGTATCACTGCCATGTCAACGACCATATCGCGGCAGGCATGACCGGCCGCTACGAGGTGTTGCCCGCAAAAAAATGACGTTTCGCTTTCGTCAAAGCTTGGCCCCGCCCGATATGCGGGGCCATTTTGCCAAAGTGCAGCTTTCCCCTGCGCTTGGGGCGTCACTGGATCACGCGTCGCGCGGCCTCAAGATAGCTTAGGTCATGATCAAAACCGCCCTTGGCCAAAAACGCCAGCACCTGCGCCAAAACCAGCGGGTTGTTCATCATGAACGTATGGGTGACCGGCAGCACGATGTGATCTTGCATGCCTGAAACTTTCGTGGCCTCCACCGCGACCTTGCCATCATCGGCCCCATCAATCACCGAAGAATAAAGCGGGTTCAACGTGCGGTTTCCGGCGATCACCCCCAGTTCGAAATTCGCAGCGCCCAGTTGGTTGGGCAGGCTTTCGGCATTGGTGCCCAGCTCTGACCCGGCGGGGCCGTTGATCCAGCGAAAGGGGCCAAGATCGCCGAAAGCATCGACCAGATCCGAGCCTTTGTTGGGCGGTGCCAGCATCACCACCCGGCCCATGATCGCGGGCCGGTGGTCATGCAACCAGCCGCGCAGCAATATGCCGCC
>JBATTI010000074.1:0-2644 GCA_049670445.1 Albidovulum sp.
GTGTTGCACCGGATCTTACCCTTGCATCGCGCGATCCTGATGCGCTGCGCTATGCGGCCCTGACGGCATTGCTTGTTGCAGGTCTCTTCGGCTCGCTCTGGCGTATCGCCGATCTGCGGCAACTGCCCGTCGGGGCGCAGGCCACAACGGATTTGGGTGCCAGTTGGGAGGGGTGGGCCGAGCCCCCCGGCCATACCGGACGGCCAAGCCTTTATCTCAATAGTCTGACCGCAGATGCGTTTGAATTGCCCGCCGGGTCGCGCATCCTTTTGCGTCTATACGGTGCCCCAGACGCTTTGGTCTTGCGCGAAACCCTCACGGACGGATCGGGGCCAGCGGTTGCGGATGACCCCGCCGCTCAGGCGGCACCTGCCGACCCCGCCGCACAGGCGGCACCTGCCGACCAGCGCGCCCATGATTTCATTGTTGCCCACTCGGGTGTGCTCGCGATTGACGGCGAAGGCGGGCGTGAATGGGCGGTAAGCGTGGTGCTGGACGCCCCCCCCAGCGTGGAGCTGACCGGCCCGATGAACAAGCGCGCCGATGGCACCATGTCACAGCCCTTCGCCGCCCAGGACGATTTTGCCATCATGCGCGGCGAAGTGCGGTTTGAACTGGATCTTGAGGCGGTTCCACGCCGCTATGGGCTTGCAGCCGACCCAGATCCGCTGCCGGCGCTTGTCTTCGACCTGCCCCTGCCGGTGACCGGCAGCCGAGCCGAGATTGTCGGCGCATTCACCGAAGATGCCTCGATGCATCCATGGGCCAATCTGCCGGTAAAGATGACACTTTTCGTCCAAGACGGCCTTGGTCAAACCGGCCAGTCAGCCCCGCATGCGCTTAACCTGCCGGCGCGGCGGTTCTTTGATCCGCTGGCCTCTGCGGTTATCGAGATGCGCCGTGATTTGATGTGGTCGGCAGATAACGCCCCCCGCGTTTCGCAAATCTTGCGCGCCATAACCCATCGCCCCGAAGGCTTTATCCGCAACAAGCGCGCCTACCTGATGCTGCGCACTGCGATCCGGCGGCTGGACACGGGGCTGGCAGAGGCCCCTCTGACCGCTGATCTGCGCAGCGAACTGGCCACGGCCCTGTGGGACGCCGCACTATTGATTGAAGACGGCGGGCTTGATGACGCGCTTGAGCGTATGCGCCAGGCGCAAGAACGCCTGTCCGAGGCAATCCGAAACGGCGCCAGCCCGGAAGAGATTCAAAAGCTGATGGATGAATTGCGCGCCGCGACGGACCAATATCTGACGATGTTGGCCGAACGCAATGAACAAGACCCCTCCGACCGTTTCACCAAGAACCAGCCCACCCAGAACTTCACCGAAGATCAGTTGCAACAGATGATGGATGAAATCCAGAAACTGATGGAAGAAGGCCGCATGGCCGAGGCGCAAGAGCTTCTGGAACAGCTTAACCAGCTGATGGAAAACCTGAAGGTCACGCAAAGCGAGGGCGGCGACGGCAAGCGCCGGGGGCAGGGTGGCAAGTCGATGGAAGATCTGCGTGACACGTTGCGCGATCAGCAAAACTTGTCGGATGACGCCTTTCGCCAGGGGCAACAGAGCCAGCCCGGCGGGTCACCGCAACCGGGCGAAGATGCAAAGCCCGGACAGCCGGGCGAAGATGCCAATCCCGGACAGCCGGGCCAAGACGGTGGGGCGGAACAAGGCCAGGGTCAGGGCCAGGGCCAGGGCGATGATGGCGATCAGGGCCAAAGCCTTGCCGATCGCCAGCGCGCATTGCGCCGCGAACTTGAACGTCAACGGCAGGCCTTGCCCGATGCCCAAGGCCAAGATGCCGACCGCGCCCGACGTGCCCTTGAAGGCGCTGAAAGCGCAATGGGCGAGGCCGAGCAGGCCCTGCGTGACGGTGATATTCCCGGCGCCATCGACCGTCAGGCCGAAGCGATCCAGCAGTTGCATGAAGGTATGCGCAGCCTAAGCGACGCATTGGCGCAAGATGAAAACAGGTTGCCGGGCAATGATGGTCAGGCACAAACGGGCAGCAACCGCGAAGTCCCGCGGGATCCGTTGGGCCGCACCGATGGGACAAACGGCCAAAGCGGCACGGAAGAGGGGATGTTGCAAGGCGCCGATGTCTACCGCCGCGCCCGCGATCTTTTGGATGAGATCAGGCGCAAATCGTCCGATCCGTCCCGCTCAGCCGTCGAACTGGACTATCTTAAGCGGCTATTGGATCGGTTCTGATCTCAGCGCTGGTGGCCAGCCTGTAAGGAGGGCTTTCCGATCTTACTCTGTCGAAGTGCCGCGCATCGATTCTGTCGTCGACTTCATGCGATCGTCCATCCAGATACGCAGCGAATCGATCCCCGCCGAATAACGCATGATCGCCGGCGCGGCGGCCGGGAAACGTGCCGAAAATTCTTCCGACAGGATATAGGGAAGAAGCAACAGCACCATGACCATAAGGGATGCCAGAAAACCGCGACGAAAGCCGTAGCGACGTTGGCGCTGGGTTTCGGGCGCGTCGCGTGCGGCGGCTTCATGGCGGCGCTCAGACGTGGCCCTTAAGGTCGAATTGATCTCTTCAATATCGGGTAAAACTTCGCGCCGTGCGGTGGGCGAGACGAGCTTGTCTTCGGGCAGGTCAAGATCATCCTCATCGTCGGCATCAG
>JBATTI010000075.1:0-4540 GCA_049670445.1 Albidovulum sp.
ATTGGGCCGCAAGTGTGAACTGGAACGGATCAACCATGCGGGTCCGGCTGGCCAACCCTGACGTGGTCTACGGCTATCCGCGTGAAGGCTATCCGGTGTGGATGGATTCCGTGGCGCTTTTGACCGACGCGACCAATGTCGATAACGCCTATGCCTTCCTCAACTTCATCGCCGAGCCCGAAAATGCGGCGCTGATTTCGTCATTCGCGCGCTACGCCAATGGCATCGCAGGGTCTGAAGCGTTCATGCCGGAAGACATGAAAACCGCACCCGAAGTGGTTATTCCCGAAGAGTTCAAGGCCGCGGGTACGTTCATCCCGACCTGCTCGCCCAAGGCCCAGGAATATATGACGGCAATCTGGACCGAGTTGCAAAAGTAAGATGGTTTCGGCCGGGCAATGCCCGGCCGGTAACCTGGCAACCAAGGCGGGCGGCCTGTCCGCCCGCCTTGGCAATATCCCCAAGATACACAAGGTTGGTCGCAATGGGCCTGATGGATCTTTCGGCGGGCGATCTGTCGGCGTCGATTGCCCAGCGCAAGCTGGCCCCGTCAGAGCTGATGGCCGCCTGTCTTACCCGCGTCGCGGCAGTGAACCCCGCGATCAACGCTGTGGTGTCCTTGCGTGACCCCGATGCGCTGATGGCAGAAGCGCGGGCGGCAGATGATGCGCCGCATGCGGGCTGGCTGCACGGCATACCTTTTGCGGTGAAGGATCTGGTGGCAACCAAGGGGCTGAGAACCACATGGGGATCGCCGCTCTTCGCCGATCATGTGCCGGATGCCGACGATCTTCTGGCAGCACGGCTGCGCGCGGCGGGCGCGATATTCATCGGCAAAAGCAATGCGCCCGAATGGGGCCACGGATCACATTCCTTCAACCCCGTGCATGGGGTGACGCGCAATCCCTATGATCTGACCCGCAGTGCGGGCGGGTCATCGGGCGGCGCGGCGGCGGCGCTGGCCGCGCGCATGGTGCCGGTGGCCGACGGCTCTGATATGATGGGGTCGTTGCGCAACCCTGCGGCCTTTTGCAACATCTACGGGTTTCGCCCCAGCTGGGGGCTGGTGCCGTCAGATGCGGGTGGCGAAGTATTCTTGCACACCTTGGCGACAGACGGGCCGATGGCGCGCTGCCCCGCCGACCTTGGCTTGCTGCTTGAAACCTTGTCGGGACCGAACCCCAAGGTACCTTTCGGGCGAGGCCCCCAAGATTTTGGCAAGCTGGAACCTGCGGCGATCAAAGGCCTGCGCATTGGCTGGCTGGGCGATTGGGGGGGGGCCTATGTGGCCGAGCCGGGTATTTTGCAGCTCTGCCAGGAAGCGCTGAAGATATATGAGGCAATGGGGGCGGTGATCGAACCTGTCGCTCCGCCCTTCCCGGCCGAAGAGCTTTGGCAAAGCTGGACCACATTGCGCGCCATGCTGAATGCGGGGTCAATGCGGGATCTGTATGATGACCCGGCCAAGCGCACCCGGCTAAAGCCTGAAACCATCTGGGAGATAGAGAGCGGGCGGAACCTGACCGCGACACAGGTCTATGACGCCTCGCTCATCCGGTCGCGCTGGTACGCTGCGGCCGCGCGATTGTTTACGCGCTTTGACGCGCTGGTCATGCCTGCCGCACAGGTCTGGCCTTTCCCGGCAGATTGGCTCTGGCCCGAAACCATCAACGACCGGGCGATGGACACTTACCATCGCTGGATGGAGGTGGTGGTGCCGGTATCCTTGATCGGTCTGCCAAGCCTTTGCCTGCCAGCCGGGTTTGGAAAAGCCGGTTTGCCGACCGGCATGCAACTGATCGGCCCGATGGGCGCGGACGCAGGGTTATTGCGGCTGGCCGAGACCTATCACCGCGCCACCGACTGGCCCGGGCAGCGGCCACCACAGCTGCCAGCCGCCGGTTCAGCCCCCGTCGAGGCCTTGTAAGGCGCCGTAAAGACCGGGCCTGCGATCGCGAAACAGGCCCCAACTGCGACGCAGGGCGTATATTTCATCCAGGTCGTAAACCGCCGTCTGAATATCCTCGGATGACCGATCAGCGCGGGCGATGATCTGACCGGTATGATCGCTCAGGAAGGAGGAGCCGTAGAAGGTAAGATCGCGCCCGTCTTGCACCTCGGTTCCGATGCGGTTCGAGGCGGCGACGGGCATGATATTGGCCGCCGCATGACCGCGCATGGTCATTTCCCAATGCGGCTGGCTGTCATAATCGGGGGCGGGCGGTTCGGAGCCGATCGCGGTCGGGTAAAGCAGCAATTCGGCACCTTGCAAAGCCATGGCGCGCGCAGCCTCCGGAAACCATTGATCCCAGCAGATGCCAGTGCCAATCCGCCCCATCGCGGTATCCCAGACCCGAAATCCGGTGTCACCGGGGCTGAAATAGAATTTCTCTTCATAACCGGGGCCTTGGGGGATGTGGCTCTTGCGGTAAAGGCCCAAAACCTTGCCATCGGCATCGGCCATCGCAAGCGAATTGAAAAATGCAGCACCGGCGCGCTCAAAAAAGCTGATGGGCAAAACCACCCCCAGTTCACGGGCCAGATCGGCAAAGCGGGCGATCAGCGGATGGTCTTTGGCCGGGGCCGCATGGGCGAAATGCGCGGGGTCTTGGGTGATGCAAAAATAGGGCGTCGCGAACAGCTCTTGCAGCAATATGACCTCTGCCCCTTGTGATGCGGCACGGCGCACCAAAGCCTCGGCCCGGTCGGCATTGGCGGGCAGATCCCATGTGCAGGCGAATTGGGTAACGGCGACGGTGATCTTGGCCAAGGTGCTGCCCTTTCTTGCAAGGTATCGGTGCAGTCTGGCGCGAAAACCTGGCTTTGAGAAGCACTGATGCGCGGCTTTCGCAAGCCGGGCATTGGCGCTAGCATGGGGCAAATGCCCGGAGCCTTGCCCATGACACACACCCCTGATCCGCGCTTACGGCTGCGCCTGACGATTGGCGACGGCGATTGGCTGGGGCCGGGCAAAGCCGATTTGCTGGAGGGCATCAAAGAGACCGGGTCAATCGCGGCCGCCGGGCGCAAGATGGGGATGAGCTATAAGCGCGCATGGGGGTTGGTTGAGGTTTTGAACGCCATGTTCGCCGCACCATTGGTCAGCGCCAGCCGTGGCGGCGCGGGCCATGGCGGTGCGGCGCTGACCGATGCAGGCGACAAGGTCCTGGCGCTTTACCGCCAGATGCAGGCCGCGGCCGCGGCCGCAGTTACGGCGGAAATTGAAGAGCTGTCCGAAATGGTTGGGCAGGCGCATGGCGTGGCCAAAAATTAGATCTTGCCCGCGCCGCAGGCCATGCGTTATTTCCGTATGAACATAACGGGACATACCATGCGCCGAATTCTGGCCCTGATCTGCTGTCTTAGCGCTATAGCGCAGCCTTTGCGTGCCGAAAGCGCTTTGATCGCCGTGGCCACGAATTTTCTGGGCGCGGCTGAACGGCTGGCAGCCGGATATGGCGCCGCCTCGGGCCACGAAATCACCCTGAGCGCCGGGGCCACGGGCAAACTTTATGCGCAGATCATCGCAGGCGCACCTTATGATGCTTTGTTATCGGCTGATAGTGACACGGTTAGCAGGCTTGTCGGTGAAGGCCGCGCCGTGGCGGCAAGCAGGTTCACTTATGCCTTCGGAGCCCTTGCTTTATGGTCGCCAGATCCGGCGCGCGATCTGTCCGACCCACGCGCTGCATTAGAGACGGCGCGCCATGTCGCCATCGCCAACCCGGCCTTGGCCCCCTACGGCAAGGCCGCCATGGAAGCGATAGAGTCGCTGGAGTTTTCGGATGCCGTCACGCGCAAGATCGTGATGGGCGAAAACATCGGACAGGCGCAGTTGATGGTGGCAAGCGGTGCGGCCGAGATTGGCTTTGTGGCGGCCTCGGCCACCTTGGGCGCGGGCGGCGCGCAGTGGCCGGTGCCGGTGGGTGCCCATGCCCCCATTCGTCAGGATGCCGCTTTGTTGCAGCATGGGGCGGCCAACAAGGCCGCAGCGGGGTTTTTGGCCTATCTTGCATCGGATAAGGCCAAGGCGATTATCACCACCCTTGGCTATGGGGTCGCACCGTGAACATCCCCGATCTTGCACCCTTTTGGCTGACCTTGAAGCTGGCGGCATTGGTCACAGCCCTTTTGCTGGTTCTGGGCACGCCATTGGCTTGGTGGCTGGCGCGCAGCCGTTCGCGTGTTGCCCCGGCGGTTGAGGCGCTGACAGCCTTGCCGCTGGTCTTGCCGCCCACGGTCTTGGGATTTTACCTTTTGCTGGCGTTCAATCCGCAATCGCCCTTTGGCGCCTTTTGGCTTGATCTGACCGGCTCCACGCTGACCTTTTCCTTCACCGGCTTGGTGCTTGCTTCCATCATCTATTCCTTACCGTTCACGGTGCAGCCGCTGCAATCGGCCTTCACCGCACTTGGAACAGCCCCGACCGAGACGGCAGCAAGCCTTGGTGCCGCGCCGATGGACGCATTCGTCAGCGTGGCCCTACCGCTTTCGGCGCGCGGCTATCTGACCGCAGCGGTGCTGACCTTCGCCCATACTT
>JBATTI010000076.1:0-4024 GCA_049670445.1 Albidovulum sp.
TGACCTGCCGTTTTTCACCAAGGCCAAGGATAAGCGCCGCCGCGCTATCTACGCCCATTACGGCCCGATCCTGGCCGGTGGCCGTTTGATCATTGCTTCAACCGACGGGCTGATTCGGGCTTTTGACCCAGCATCAGGCGCGCTGGTGGGGCAGGTCGAATTGAAGGGTGGTGCGGCCTCTGCACCGGTTGTGGCGGGGGGAACACTTTACGTTGTCTCGAAGTCGGGGCAGCTTCTGGCTTTCCGCTAGGCGAAAAGCCGTGTAAAGGGGCAGCTTCGCCAGTCTGGAAAGCCCTGTCATGTCTTTTACCCTTGCCATCGTCGGCCGCCCCAATGTCGGCAAATCGACTCTCTTTAACCGGCTTGTGGGCCGGAAACTGGCCTTGGTTGATGACCAGCCCGGCGTAACGCGCGATCTGCGCGAGGGTGACGCGCGGCTTGGCGACCTGCGCTTTACCGTGATTGACAGCGCGGGGCTGGAGGATGTGACCGACGACAGCCTTCAAGGCCGGATGCGGCGTTTGACCGAACGCGCGGTGGAAATGGCCGATATCTGCCTGTTCGTCATTGATGCCCGTGCCGGTGTCACGCCTGCCGACCAGACCTTTGCCGAGATTTTGCGCAAGAAGAACGCCCATGTGATCTTGGCGGGCAACAAGGCCGAGGGCAAGGTTGCCGATGGCGGCATGATTGACGCCTGGTCCCTGGGCCTGGGTGAGCCTCTGCGCCTGTCCGCCGAACATGGCGAGGGGATGGATGAGCTTTATCATATGCTTCTGCCGCTTGCCAAAACCTTCGAGGAACGCGCCCGCGCCGATGCCCCCGAGGTGGATGTCGATCTGGTCGAGGGCGATGAGGAAGAAGGCAAGGCCCGCACCCCCACCGATGCCAAGCCCTTGCAGATTGCCGTGATCGGGCGGCCCAATGCCGGCAAATCGACGCTTATCAACAAGATCATCGGCGAGGATCGCTTGCTGACTGGCCCCGAGGCGGGGATCACCCGTGATGCGATCTCGGTTCAGGCGCGGTTCATGGACACGCCGATGCGGATATTTGATACCGCAGGCATGCGCAAAAAGGCGCGGATCAACGAAAAGCTGGAAAAGCTTTCGGTGGCCGATGGCATCCGCGCGGTGCGTTTCGCCGAAGTGGTGGTGGTGCTTCTGGATGTGGCAATCCCGTTTGAGCAGCAAGACCTGCGCATCGCCGATTTCGCCGAAACCGAAGGCCGCGCGGTGGTTGTTGCCGTGAACAAATGGGATCTTGAGGATGACAAGACCGAAAAGCTGAAGGAAATGCGCGAGGCGTTTGAACGGCTTTTGCCACAGCTGCGCGGCGCGCCGATGGTGACTGTGTCGGCCAAGACCGGCAAGGGGCTTGATCGGCTGCATGGCGCGATCATGAAAGCCTATGATGTCTGGAACCGCCGGGTCTCGACCGCAAGGCTGAATCAATGGCTGGGCGCGATGACCGAGGCGCATCCGCCGCCGGCGCCGGGGGGGCGCCGCATCAAGCTGCGCTACATGACCCAGATCAAGACCCGGCCCCCGGCCTTTGTGGTGATGACCAACCATGCGGACCTTTTGCCTGAAAGTTATTCACGCTATCTTGTCAATGGCTTGCGGGCGGATTTTGATATGCCGGGCACCCCAATTCGCATGACCTTCCGCGATCAAGGCGACAAGAACCCCTATAAGGATCAAAAATTCCACACGCCTTCGCGCTTGCGCAAGCACACTGAGGGGCGGGCACGCGAAGACTACCGCAAACGTTGATCCGGGGGCCTCTTGCCGCAGGGCCGGCAGAAACGCCGTGCTGCCCAAGGTAAGGGCAGGCTTGGGCCGATGGGGCAATTGGCGTCGCTATGCCATGTGATGACAGTGTGGAAGCTGAACATCAGCGCACCAACCTTGCGCCGATCAGACCCACCTGAAGCGCGGATGGGTCAGACGATCGGTCGAACGCCACTGCGCGTGCGACAGCATCACTCAGGGCTTCACTTTGGCTAAGGCGCAGTTCGCCATGTGCATAGGCGTCATGCTCTATCAGCATGCAGGCGTCAGCACCCGCTTCCCGCTGGGCCGCATGATAGCGCCGGATGGATGAGATCGGCACGCGCGCGTCGTTGGGGTTCGCCTGCGCCAAAATACGTGCCCCCGTGGGGGCGATACGCGACGGAAAGGCGAAACCGCCGGAATAGGCCAGAACCGTCGCAATCAGGGGGCGATCAAGGCCTAGTGCGGGGGCCAGATGCAGCACGTTAAGCGCCGAAATCGCCCCGGCCGAGCTGCCGCCAAGCAAGATGCGGCCCGTAAGGTTCCATTCTTGCGCCCGCAGGGCTGCAAGGTTCAGAAAGGCGCAGCAATCCTCAACCACGCCCAAGGGGCGCGCGCCAAAGAATGTCTCGTGCATTTCTTCGCCAATGTTCCGGGCTTCGGCGATCAACGCGGGCAAAAGCGCCTCGCTGCGCGCGGTCAGGATCGCCGGTGGGCGGGCCAACCGATAGTCGATAAAGGCAGAAGCGATCCCGTGTCGGGCGAATTCAGCGGCGAGCTGCCCATGGTTGCGGTGGCTGCGCGATCCAGTGCGGAAACCACCGGAATGCATCCAGACCAGCAGATCTGCCGGAGCATGGTCGCCGCTTGGCAAATAAAGATCAGCCTCAAGCACGCGCTCACCCTTGCGCGTCGGATGGGTCGCATAAGGAATGGTTTGGACCTGCACCAGCCGCCTGCCTGTGTTTTGTAATGGGCTTAAGCGCCCATACTCTTGCAAAACTTATCCGTGGCCGGGCGTGGCAGGTCAAGCTTTGGCTTCAGACCAGATTGCCTTGCGCGTCCAGCCGCGTGCGGCCGCCCAGCCAAGGGTAAAGCGCTGGCGGCAGGGTGACGGAGCCATCGGCCTCTTGCCCGTTTTCCAAAACCGCGATCAAGCAGCGCCCGACCGCAAGGCCCGAGCCGTTCAATGTATGCACAAACTCCGGCTTGCCACCTGCGGGGCGGTAGCGGGCATTCATGCGGCGCGCCTGAAAGTCACCGCAGACCGAGACCGAGGAGATTTCGCGGTAGCTGTTTTGGCCCGGCAGCCAAACCTCAATGTCATGGGTCTTGCGCGCACCAAAACCCATATCACCGCCGCACAGAACGACGGTGCGGTAGGGCAGGTCAAGCCGTTCCAACACCGTCTCGGCGCAGCGGGTCATGCGGTCATGTTCGGCCATGCTGGCGTCGGGCGCGGTGACCGACACCATTTCGACCTTCTCAAACTGATGCTGGCGCAGCATTCCCGCCGTGTCCTTGCCCGCCGATCCGGCCTCGGAGCGGAAGCACTGGGTATGGGCCACATAGCGGCGGGGAAGATAGCCTTCCTCAACGATGGCCCCGCTGACGATGTTGGTCAGCGGCACTTCGGCGGTCGGCACCAGCCACCAGCCATTGGTGGTTTCATAGCTGTCGTCGCCGAATTTCGGAAGCTGCCCGGTGCCTTCCATCATCTCTTTGCGCACCAAGACCGGAACCCAGGTTTCGCAAAGCCCATGTTCGGTCGTGTGCAAATCAAGCATGAATTGCGCCAAGGCCCGGTGAAGGCGGGCAACGCCGCCCGACAAAAGCATGAAGCGGGCGCCGGAGAGTTTGGCGGCGGTTTCAAAATCCATACCGTTGCTGACGGCGGCAAGCTGGTAATGTTCTTTGGGCGCGAAATCGAAGGCGCGGGGCGCGCCCCAGCGGCGGACCTCAACATTATCGGTCTCATCCTTGCCCGGGGGGACATCCTCATGCGGCAGGTTCGGCAGGGCCAAAAGCAGATCGCGCAGGCGGGCGTCTTCAAGGCCCGCCTCTTCGGTCAGCCGCGCCACCTCGGCCTTTTTGTCGGCAACGAGGGCGCGCAGGCGCTCAAATTCGGCGTCATCGCCGCGCCCCTTGGCGGCCCCCACGTCTTTGGAGGCGGCGTTTTGGGCGGCTTGTGCGGTTTCAGCCGCCAGAATCCTGGTGCGGCGGGCTTCATCAAGTGCGAGGATTTCGGG
>JBATTI010000077.1:0-1635 GCA_049670445.1 Albidovulum sp.
TCAACCCGCCCACCAAAACCTGCCGTGATCCGCCCGGTTTCGGCGACCGAAGCCGAGGTTGAATTGCTGGCCCCCGAAGAAGGCGTCAGCCCCGGCCAGGCTTGCGTATTTTATGCCCCCGAGGGCAGCCGGATTTTGGGCGGCGGCTGGATCTGGAAAGGCCGCTGATCGTGAAATGCCACCATTTTCACTGTGAAAATTAAACCAAGCCTTTGAAATAAAAGAATATAAAATTCCCCATTAACCTGATATTAATCAATTCCCGCCTTTTTTGCAAAAACCGCCCGCCGGAAGGCGCGGCGGCGGCCCGCAGATGTCCACCATGCGGCAAAGCCCGCCGTTGGTTCGCATTTCTCAATGGCGGCTTTCGGGAAAGATGCCCGGACCAGCAGGCGCATTGACGGTGATCAAAGGCACGGATCTGATGGAACAGGCATGGGACTGCGGGTCACAGCTTTGCTTCATGCGCCTTTTGAATGGTGTCATAAACATCAGACGCCGCCAGCGTCTGATGCTGATCCGCGTGAGGTGAAAGGCAAATTGGCACGTCAAGACTGAACAGATCCGGGCGCGTTCGTTGATGAGTGATGCTTCAAGTCAAACGCGAAACGCCTTAGCCCCAGTTGTAGTTGAAGCTGATGCTGATGCGGTCATCCCCGGCAAGGTTCATCGGCACTTCGTGGCGCAACCAGCTTTCCCAAAGCAAAACCTCGCCCGGCGCGGGGGCGACATAAGTAAAACTGCGCAATTCGGCGCGGGCTTTTTTCTTGCGCGGCGGGGCAGCCATCAGCATTGGAAGGCGCGGATCCTCGAATTTGATCGCACTCGCCCCTTCGGGCATCGTCACATAGGTTGTGCCGCTGATCACGCTATGGGGATGGATGTGAGAGCTGTGAACGCCGCCTTCGGGCAGGATATTGATCCACAGGCTGTCCAGCTTGATCTTCTTGTCGCCCAGATCAAAGTCCAGATCTTTGACAAAAGCCGCGACATGTTTATCAAGAACCTTGACCAGATCCTTGAATATCGGAAAGCGCCAGGGCAGATCGGCAAGCGAGGCATAGCTGGTATAACCGGCGTAGCCATTTTCGGCGCACCAATCCTGCCCCGCCTCATCATCTTCGGCAATCGAAAGGCAGGAATTTTCCAGCTCTTCCAGATCAATCGGCTTGCCGTATTCTGACAAGGTGCTGCGGTAAAGACGGGTGACGAAAAGCGATTCAATGTGTGACATGTGCCCTCTATTATGCGGGCATTGGCCAAATTCATAGTGCGAATGTAGATGTCGCAAAGGGGCGCGCGCACGGGCGGGCATGTTCCGGGAACCGGGCCGAGGCGCAGGTGCAAGCTTGGCGCGGTAAGAAAGGCCGTGCAGGTCAAGGGCGGGTTGATATCCTGCCCGCTTTTGCACACCGGGCGCATCGCGCAACCGGGTATCGGCGATCATCCGATGGCAAGGGGAACGGATGCGTCACGGGCAGGCCCTCAACAAATATGACCGCGCCAATTCTCAGGCGGAAATCGCCCCTAAGACCGAGCGCGCGGCGCGCAGACCGGGGGCCTCGCCGCCCTGCCCCAAACGCTGCATGGTCAGCGCCATCGCCTCTGACTGGGTCTTGCGCGCAGCGCCATCGG
>JBATTI010000078.1:0-2122 GCA_049670445.1 Albidovulum sp.
TGACCGATGGGCAAGTACCGCTGATCGGGGTTGGCGGCGTGGGATCGGGCGCACAGGCCTATGCCAAGATCCGCGCCGGGGCCAGTGCGGTGCAGCTTTATTCGGCCATGGTCTATCAGGGCCTGTCACTCGCGGCAGACATCGCGCGCGCGCTGGACGCATTGGCGCTGAAGGACGGGTTCAGCAATATTTCGCAGGCCGTGGGCACCGATCGGGACGCATGGTTATAAGCGCCCGATCGGCTTGGTCCGGGCTTGCCGTCCCTTGAGCAAATCACAAAAAAGCGCCCGAACCAGCGGCCCGGGCGCAAGTCACGGAACGAGGGACAGTGAGTAAAGGCACGGCTGTTCCATGGCCGGCCCATAGAGTATGATTTAGGATTGTAAACGCGGTATGAAAGGGCAAATCGCGCAAATGTGAAGATCAGCGGCCCAGAACTTCTGGCCAATTATACCTGGCCCGCGCCACGATCTTTGACAATTGTCCGTGAAGTTCTTGCAGCAAGGCGGCCCGATGCAGCAAGAAAAGCCGCCCGTCTTGCAGGAAAAACGCATCCGGCGCGCCTGATTTCGGATCACCAAGAGAAACCGAATAGGTGCAATACCCACCAAACTGAGGCGCATATGCGGCGGGGTTCATCTCAAAATGCATAAGCGCTTCGGGCGTGGAAAAATACCAAATTGCCCCATGCCAGCGCAGCGAAAACTCTGGCTGACCACGAACCGGCCGGCCTTGGGTGAAATAGGCCACGGCATCATAGCCCGACAAAGCGATGCCGTCAGGCGCATATACCCGCGCCATCTGTTCGGCCCGCAAAGGCGCCACCAAGAGGCAGAGCGCAAAGGCGGCCATGATAAAGGCCGGGGCCCTCGTCTTCAAAAAAACCATCGACGTCTCCGAATGCCGGGGTGGACCGGCGAATGCCGGGGTGGACCGGCGACGTCATAGTCATGTCACAAATTGCCGAACGGAAAAAGCGGCCTTCCCACAAGCGTGAACAAGTTTGACCGAAAAGCCTCTAGCCGGGCATTAATGCCGCCTAAGTGGCGCGCATTGTTGCGGCGTAAAGCCCAACCGCGGTTGCGTTCGAAACATTAAGCGACCCGAAGCCGCCCGCATAGGGGATCTTGACCAGCATATCGCATGTCTCGCGGGTCTTTTCGCGCAGGCCCGGCCCTTCGGCCCCCATCACCAGGCCCACCGGGCGTGATCCAACCCCTTCCAACGCGCGCCCCAGCGTTTGCGTGGCCGCACCGTCAAAACCCAAAAGCACATAGCCCATCGATTTCAGCTCTTCCATCGCATCGGCCAGATTGGTGACCCGCAGATAGGGCTGTCGTTCCAAAGCGCCACTGGCCGTTTTGGCCAGCGCGCCGGTCTCGGGGGCCGAATGGCGCAAGGTGGCCACGACCGCGCGCGCACCGAACACTTCGGCCGACCGCAAGATCGCGCCGACGTTATGGGGATCTGTCACCCGGTCAAGCAGCACCACAAGCGGGCTGCCTTTGCCGCTGACGCAAATCTCCTCCAAGGAACCCCAGGCCAGAGGTTTGGCCTCCAAGGCTGCCCCTTGGTGGACGTTCTCGGCCTCCAGCGGCACATGGGTGTCAAATTTACGCGGATCGACAATTTCGGGCTCAACACCGCTTGCGGCAATCGCTTCGGCCAATTTATCGGCCGCGTTTTTGGTCAGCACCAGCCGCAGCTTGATACGCGCGGGATTGACCAGCGCATCGCGCACCGCATGCAACCCGAAAAGCCAAACGGTTTCATGCGCAGACGCCCGCTTTGCCCGTTCCTTGTCGATCACCCAGCTTGGCTTTTTCACAATACTGTCCCTTGTCAGACCAATGCCCACCTTTCGCCCGATCGCTGCGCGATAGCAAGTCTTCGGCGCTGAGACATTTGGGGAATTTCCTTCTTGACGCCCCCTACCCCCCCTAGTAATCACCCGCTTTAGTGGGCGACGTGCTGCAAGGTGCGGCAGCGGACTGTAACTCCGCCGAGGCGACTCGTGCCTGGTTCGATTCCAGGGTCGCCCACCATTTCATCCAAAATAGGCCTTAACCTGCCGGACCGGCCGGCCAAGCCAGCCAGGCCCAGACCACAAATCCATAGCGCA
>JBATTI010000079.1:0-1681 GCA_049670445.1 Albidovulum sp.
TCATTTTCAGGTTTCTCATTGGTTTCCTCCAGGTTGCGAGCGTCCCTATTTTGCCTATCCCAAGCGGTTCGCGCCCCTGAACCATGCGCCTGAGTGGTGCAGGTATCCTAGTGCTGCATTGTGAAACGGTTGGCCTTGAGTGGTGAAAGAGTTGAAACAAGTTGTGAAAAGTTGTTAAGATGGTCCCATGACAGTCGCCGCCCATATTCTGATCGTCGAAGATGACCCCGTAACCCGGGTCAAGCTTGCCGCCTATTTCGGTGCGGCGGGCTATAGCGTAAGTGAGGCCGAGGACGGTGCGCAGATGCGGGCGTCACTGGCAGAGCGGCCCGCAGATGTGCTGATGATCGACATCAACCTGCCGGGCGAGGATGGCTTGCAACTGACCCGCGAACAGCGCGAACGCTCGGAAGTCGGGATAATCCTGGTGACGGGCCGCACCGATAGCGTGGACCGGATCGTCGGGCTGGAAATGGGCGCTGACGACTATGTCACCAAACCCTTTGAGCAGCGCGAACTTCTTGCACGGGTCAAAAACCTTGTGCGCCGGGTGCAGCGCAGCCGCACCCAGGTTGAAAACGAAACCATCCGCCGGTTCTTGGGCTGGACGCTCGATCTGGGGCAGCGGACGTTGCAAGACCGGGCCGGTAATTTCGTTGACCTGACCAAGGCAGAGCTGAAGGCGCTTTCGCTTCTTGCCGCCCATCCGGGGCAGGTTCTGTCACGCGACCGGCTTTTGCATGAAATCGCCAATCGTGAATGGGATCCGTCGGACCGCACCGTTGACGTGGTGATCCGTCGCTTGCGGCAAAAGCTGCAGGACGGTGCGCGCGATGCCCGCATCATTCAGACCTCGCATGGCGAAGGCTATCTGTTCGCCGCCATCCAAAGCTGACGGCCTATACTTGCGCGGCAACCAGCTTGCGGGCCTTGGCCAGCGCCTTGCGGTAACTGCGTTCACAAGCGTTCAGATAGCGTTCAACCTCGCCCGCGCGCCCAGCCTTCGCCGCAGCCTCCAGCGATCGCGCCTGCCCAAGCATCGTTGAAAATCCGGCGGATGAGGCAGAGCTGCAGGTCGCATGGGCCAACCGCTCCACCTCTTTGAAATCGGCGCGGCGAATGCAATCGCGCATCGCGGCAAACCGTTGCGGCATGACGGCTTCGGCAGCATCAAGGATTTTTGCGACAACCTCCGCCCCTATTGCGTCGATATCATCCCCTACCCCCTCTTTTGCCACCGGCCGGACCACCCCGACCCCCAGCACAGCCTCGATCCCCGCCGACAGGCTTTCGGGTGAAATCGGTTTGCTGATATAGCCGTCCATCCCCGCATTCAAAAACGCCTCAACCTCGCTTTTGAACACATGCGCAGACATGGCGATCACCGGCACCGATCCGGGCAACCCCGCCTTGCGCAGGGCCGCCGTGGTTTCCAACCCATCCATCCCCGGCAAGCTTACATCCATCAAGACGACATCAAAGGTGGCGGTCTTGGCCAAATCCAGTGCCTCAAAGCCATCCTTGGCAAGCACAACAATGCAGTTTGCGGCCTCCAACAGGCTTTGCGCCACAATCCGCGTGGCGGGGTCATCCTCCACCACCAGCACCGAAAGCTTCCTTTTGAAGGTGACCCCACCCGAGGGTTCAGACGGGTTTGCAGCCTGGGCGCGCGGTGCGGCAG
>JBATTI010000080.1:0-3244 GCA_049670445.1 Albidovulum sp.
CAGACCATCAATCAGTTTTTGCGTTACCGCTTCGCGCGGACGCAAATCCAGCCCGGGGTAATCTTGCGTCAAACACTTGATGAAATGGGGCAAGAAATAGGGGGCAGCCGTTGGTATGATACCGAAACGAAACCGACCAATCAGCGGCTGATGTGACGCCCGCGCAAGATCGCCAAGCTCATCCACTGACTGCAGAATTTCGCGCACGCGCAAAAGAAATGTGTCGCCAAAACTCGTCAAACGCAGGTGTTTTGCCCCACGTTCGACGAGCGGCGTAGAAAGCATGTCTTCCAGCGCCTTCATTTGCACAGAAAGCGCTGGCTGAGAGATTCCACGGTCCTCGGCCGCACGGCCAAAATGGCGGTGTCTGGCCAAAGCTTCAAAATATCGTAGGTGCTTTATGGTGACATCTGTCATATTTCAAAATTATCACCTTCATTAAAAAATGCAATTTTTCTTTATGGATGTGTCGGTCTATAATCTTGCAACAATGAAAGCGTTGGTCAGAGTTTTTTGCGCAAGACCCGAAAGGATTCGAACGTAAAGGAATGGAAGGCGACCACGCGGCAACGCAGAACATCACATCTACGCGAAACCACGATTGGAGTTAAAAATGGACGGAAACGACAAGAGCGGCATGGGCAAATGCCCGGTCATGCACGGCGGGAACACCGCGACGAGCGCTTCTGTGATGTCTTGGTGGCCAAATGCGCTTAACCTCGACATTTTGCACCAGCATGACACCAAGACCAACCCGTTGGGCCCGGATTTTGACTATGCGAAAGAGGTCAAAACCCTTGATGTAGATGCTCTGAAAAAAGATTTGCACGCGTTGATGACAGACAGTCAGGAATGGTGGCCCGCTGATTGGGGGCACTATGGTGGGTTCATGATCCGCATGGCGTGGCATTCGGCCGGAACATACCGCCTTGCAGATGGCCGTGGGGGTGGTGGCTCGGGCAGCCAGCGGTTTGCGCCGCTGAATTCGTGGCCGGACAACGTCAGCCTCGACAAAGCGCGTCGCTTGTTGTGGCCGATCAAAAAGAAATACGGCAACAAGCTTAGTTGGGCTGACCTTATGATCCTTGCGGGCAACATTGCCTACGAATCCATGGGTCTCAAGACGTTTGGTTTCGCGTTTGGCCGCGCAGATATCTGGCACCCCGAGATTGATACCTACTGGGGGGCAGAGAAAGAATGGCTGGCCGCTAGCGACAACCGCTATGGCGATCTTGAAAATCCGGCGACGATGGAAAACCCGCTGGCGGCTGTTCAGATGGGCTTGATCTATGTGAACCCGGAAGGGGTGAACGGCAATCCTGACCCGCTGAAGACTGCGCTGCATGTCCGCGAGACATTCGCGCGCATGGCTATGAATGACGAAGAAACGGTTGCGCTGACGGCAGGTGGCCACACCGTTGGCAAAGCGCACGGCAATGGCAATGCCGATACGATTGGCGCAGAACCGGAAGCCGCAGATGTCGAAGACCAGGGTATGGGGTGGCGCAACCCGAAGGGCACGAAAAAGGCGAGCCAGGCCGTCAGCAGCGGTTTTGAAGGGGCGTGGACCACGAACCCGACGCAGTGGGACATGGGCTATTTCAAGCTGTTGTTCGGCTATGAGTGGGAATTGAAGAAAAGCCCCGCTGGCGCACAGCAATGGGAACCGATCGGCATCAAGGAAGAAGACAAACCTGTCGACGCCTCAGACCCGACCATTCGGCGCAATCCAATCATGACGGATGCTGATATGGCCATGAAAATGGACCCGATTTATCGTGAGATCAGTGAACGGTTTATCGCTGATCCGGCCTATTTCTCGGACACATTCGCGCGTGCTTGGTTCAAGTTGACGCACCGCGATATGGGCCCCAAAGCCCGCTACATTGGCCCCGATGTGCCGCAAGAAGCGCTGATCTGGCAAGATCCAATCCCCGAGGGCCGCACAGATTACGACGTCGCTGATGTGAAGGCGCGGATTGCAGGCAGTGGCCTGACGCTGGCCGAGATGGTGTCGACCGCTTGGGACAGTGCGCGCACCTATCGTGGCTCTGACATGCGCGGTGGTGCGAACGGCGCGCGCATTCGTCTGGCACCGCAAAAGGATTGGGAAGGGAATGAACCTGCCCGTCTGGCCAAAGTCCTGAAGGTGCTGGAGCGCATTTCGGCCGATACCGGGGCAAGTATTGCGGATGTGATTGTTCTGGCCGGTAACGTCGGGGTCGAGCAAGCCGCGAAGGCCGCAGGTCACGCGGTAACGGTGCCTTTCATGCCCGGTCGCGGTGATGCCACCGCCGACATGACCGATGCTGCGTCCTTTGCGCCGCTAGAGCCGCTGGCCGATGGTTACCGCAACTGGTCAAAGCAAGCCTACGCTGTCAGCCCAGAAGAACTTATGCTGGACCGCACCCAACTGATGGGCCTGACCGCCAAGGAAATGACGGTTCTGGTGGGCGGCATGCGCGCGATGGGTACCAACCATGGCGGCACCAAGCATGGCGTGTTCACAGATCGGGTCGGCGCATTGACGACAGATTTCTTCGTGAACCTGACGGACATGGGCTATTCGTGGCATCCTGTCGAAGGCGGAACCTACGAGATCCGCAATCGCACCTCAGGCGCGGTGAAATGGACAGCAACGCGCATGGATCTGGTGTTTGGCTCAAACTCCATCTTGCGGTCTTACGCTGAAGTCTACGCACAAGACGACAATGCGGATAAGTTTGTGAAGGATTTTGTCGCCGCATGGGTCAAAATGATGAACGCCGATCGTTTTGATCAACGGGCCTAACAAACAAGCCTGAAAAGAGCGACAGCCCCGTGCCGACCCCAAAAGGGTGTGCGGGGCTGTCTTGCAACGCGGCCATGGCGTGATCTCTTGTTTGGTGGCTTGTGTTACCAATTAGCTATATCGGTCTCGTAGGTAACGATCTCGAAGGGTTTTGAGCGCTTCTTTGCGTTTCTCAGGCAAGTTTCAAACGCGCGCCCTGTTCATCCCGGGGGGCCCAAGGCGTAATCCGACATCTTTCAACCCGCAATACAGTTCGATTGTGTGGGCACAGGGGATGCCAAAACCACCCCGGATGCCGTAGCGCGCCAAAAGCTGGCTGATCTATTCGCCAGCATTCCTGTGCTGTGGCCCAGTCTGCGTCGAGGCGGCACGAGGAAAGGACTGAGCCCTTCGCATCGTCGTGCCTGCATCGATCATCTGCGCAGCCAGTTCCATATCTCGGGGCGGCGGGCC
>JBATTI010000081.1:0-6363 GCA_049670445.1 Albidovulum sp.
ACGCAGGCCAACACCAAACCATTTTCAAACCCTTGATTTTGATAATTTAATTTCGCAGGTGAAATACCTGCACTTCTGGAATGGTTCGCCGAGGTTCGCGCCAATAATCGGCGTATATGATTGTTATTGCTTGAAAAGGTCATGGTGCCAAATATCTGGTGGAGCAGATCGGGATCGAACCGACGACCTCGTCATTGCGAACGACGCGCTCTCCCAACTGAGCTACTGCCCCGCACCAAGGGCTAATCTGGTAGGTTTTGGTTTTTTGTCAAGATCCGGCTCGGCCCCCAAACCTGCAAAGGCCCGGCACTTGGCCGGGCCTTATCACTGGGGTTTGCGCTGATTACTCCGCCGCGTCCAGATAGCTTTCCAAGGGCGGGCAGGTGCAGATCAAGTGGCGGTCGCCGTAAACATTGTCGACACGTCCCACCGGCGGCCAGTATTTGTCGACCCTGAAGGATCCGGGCGGAAAGCAACCCGCCTCGCGGCTATAGGGCCGGTCCCAGTCGCCCACCAACGCATTGACCGTATGCGGTGCGTGTTTAAGCGGGTTGTTTTCGGGGTCCATCTCACCCCTCTCAATCGCCGCTATCTCTTCTCGGATCGACAGCATGGCGGTGATGAAACGGTCAAGCTCGCCCTTGGTTTCTGATTCCGTCGGCTCCACCATCAACGTCCCCGCCACCGGCCAGCTCATAGTGGGGGCATGAAACCCATTGTCGATCAGGCGTTTGGCAATCTCGTCCACGGTGACATGGGCAGTTTCCGCGAAGGCGCGCGGATCCAGGATACATTCATGCGCCACCCGGCCCTTATCGCCCTTGAACAGCACCGGAAACGCGCCTTCCAGCCGCTTGGCGATATAGTTGGCATTAAGGATTGCCACTTTCGTCGCCTGCGTCAGCCCGGCCCCGCCCATCATCAAGATATAGGCCCAGGAAATCGGCAGGATCGAGGCCGAACCATAAGGCGCCGCACTTACCGGGCCCTCTTCCCCCCCAAGTTCGGGGTGGCCGGGCAAATGCGGTGCCAGATGCGCCTTCACACCAATCGGCCCCATGCCGGGGCCACCGCCGCCATGCGGGATGCAAAACGTCTTGTGCAGGTTCAGATGGCTTACGTCACCGCCCAGATCGCCGGGCCGCACCAACCCCACCATCGCATTCATGTTGGCCCCGTCGATATAGACCTGACCACCAAGAGCATGGGTGATCGCGCATACCTCTTTCACCGTCTCTTCGAACACACCATGGGTTGAAGGATAGGTGATCATGGACGCGGCCAGCCTGTCGCCTGCAGCCTCTGCCTTGGCCAGGAAATCATCCAGATCAATATCGCCGTTTTCGCGCGACTTCACCACAACGACCTTAAGCCCGACCATCTGCGCCGAGGCCGGGTTGGTGCCATGTGCAGATACCGGGATCAGGCAGATATCGCGTTCGCCCTGCCCTTGCGCGCGGTGATAGGCGGTAATGGTCAGCAGGCCCGCATATTCGCCCTGTGCCCCCGAATTGGGCTGCAGGCTCATCGCGTCATAGCCGGTTATCTGGCACAGCTTGGCCGACAGGTCCTTGACCAGTTCGGCGTAGCCTTCGGCCTGCTCTTGTGGCGCGAAAGGGTGCAGGTTGGCGAATTCCGGCCAGGATATCGGCATCATCTCGGCCGCCGCATTCAGCTTCATCGTGCATGATCCAAGCGGAATCATCGCGCGATCCAGCGCCAGATCGCGGTCCGCCAGCCGGCGCATATAGCGCATCATCTCGGTTTCTGCGCGGTTCATGTGGAAAACCGGATGGGTCAGGTAGTCCGACTTGCGCAACATCGCATCGGCCACCCGATAGTCGGGGGCAAGATCCTTATCCTTCTTGTTCAGGCCAAAGGCCCGCCAAAGCCGCTCAACCGTTTCGCTGCGCGTGGTTTCGTCCAGACTGATGCCAAGCTTGGTGGTGCCGACAATGCGCAGGTTGATCCGCTCTTTTCGTGCCGCTTCCAAAATCACTTTCTGCATCGGTCCGACATCAACCGTGATCGTGTCGAAGAAATGCTTGGGGCCAACCGTGAACCCCGCCGCCTCCAGCGCCTTGGCCACCCGCACCGTCTTGCGGTGAATGCGCTGGGCGATGGCCTTCAGGCCTTCGGGGCCATGAAACACCGCATAAAAGCTTGCCATATTCGCCAGCAAGGCCTGCGCCGTACAGACATTCGACATCGCCTTTTCGCGGCGGATATGTTGTTCGCGGGTTTGCAGGCTTAGCCGGTAGGCGCGCCCGCCCTGCGCATCAATTGACACGCCAACGATGCGCCCCGGCATGCTGCGCTTATGCGCGTCCTTGCACGCCATATAGGCCGCCGAGGGGCCGCCATAGCCCATTGGCACGCCGAAGCGCTGGGTCGATCCCACCGCAATATCGGCGCCCATCGCACCGGGTTCTTTCAAGATGGTCAGTGCCAAGGGATCGGCGATCACGATCCCCAGTGCATCGGCACCATGCAAGGCAGCAATCTGATCGGTGAAATCGGTGACATGGCCATAGGTGCCCGGATACTGGAAAACCGCGCCAAAAACCTTCTTGGGGTCCAAACTTGCCGGATCACCGACGATCACCTCAATCCCCAAAGGTGCCGCCCTTGTCTGCATCACCGCGATATTTTGCGGATGGCAGTTTTCATCTACGAAAAATCCGGTGGCCTTCGATTTTGCCACCCTTTGCGCCATGGTCATAGCTTCGGCCGCGGCGGTGGCTTCATCAAGCAAGGATGCATTGGCTATCTCAAGCCCGGTCAAGTCGCAAACCATGGTCTGAAAGTTCAAAAGCGCTTCCAGACGGCCCTGACTGATTTCGGGCTGATAGGGGGTATAGGCAGTGTACCAGGCGGGATTTTCCAGGATATTGCGCTGAATGGCAGGCGGGGTCACGGTACCGTAATACCCCTGCCCGATCATGCTGCTGAAGACCGTGTTTTTCTTGGCCACCTGCCGCATGTACCACAATAGCTCGCGCTCGGATTTGGGTTTGCCAAAGTCCAGCGGCTGGTCTTGCCGCAGGCTTTTGGGGATGGTCTGATCGATCAGTTCTTCCAGATCCTTGACCCCCAGTACCTTGAACATCTCGGCCATCTCAGCGGGAGATGGGCCGATATGGCGGCGGTTTGCAAAGTCATAGGGAAGATAATCGGTCGGGGTAAAAGGCATCACAGAAGCTCCGCTGGGCCGTTCGGGTCGGGCAGGGCCAAGTGCCATCCGAACGGCGGTTGATCATCAAGCCGAAGGCATAGCTTCAGCCAATCAGGTCCATATAGGCGTCTTCGTCCAAGTATTGGTCGAGCACCGAAAGATCGTCGACCTTGATCTTGAAGAACCACGCCTCCCCCAGGGGATCGGTGTTGACCATGCCGGGGTTATCGACCAGCACCGTGTTCACTTCGACAATTTCGCCGTCGATTGGCGCCAGAATATCTGACGCGGCTTTGACGCTTTCAATGACGGCGGCCTCGTCACCCTTGGCCACCATCGTCTCGATCTCGGGCAGTTCAACAAAGACAACATCGCCCAGCTGTTCGGCTGCATGTTCGGTGATGCCGACAACGATCAAATCGCCATCGACGCGCAGCCATTCGTGATCTTCGGTATATTTCATCATAAGCTCCCTGATGATGTTCTAGCGTTTATAAGAGGTTGGTTGAAAAGGCATCGGAACGATGGTGGCAGCCATGCGCTTGCCGCGCACCTCGCCGAAAACAGTTGTGCCCTCGGTCAGATCTGCTGGAAGGTAGGCCATCGCCATTGGCCCTTCTATCGAGGGGCCGAAGCCGCCCGATGTGATGGCGCCAATCACGTCACCACCTTGTGCCTGCCCGAAAATCTCGGTGCCTTCACGCATCGGCGCGCGGCCCTCGGGGCGCAGGCCAACACGGCGCCGCCCCGGCCCCTCTGCCAACTCGCGCAAGATCCGCCCGGCACCCGGAAATCCGCCTTCGCGCAGACCTCCCTCGCGCCGCGCTTTTTGGATCGCCCAGGTAAGATTGCCCTCAACCGGGCTTGTGCCTTCATCAATGTCATGCCCGTAAAGGCACATACCCGCCTCAAGCCGCAAACTGTCGCGCGCGCCAAGCCCGATGGGCGCCACGCCCTCCGTCGCCAAAAGCTTACGGGCGAAGGCTTCGGCAAATTTTTCCGGCACCGAGATTTCAAACCCGTCCTCGCCGGTATAACCCGAGCGTGAAATCCACAGTTCCGCCGAATCCCACTGGCGGATGGCGACATCCATGAAGCGCAGATCCACAACATCCGGCACCAGCCGCGCCAAGGTGGCCTCGGCCATCGGGCCTTGCAACGCCAAAAGCGCGCGCCCGGGGACCATGCCCACATCGCAATCGTTCAGATGCGCCTTAAGATGCGCAAGATCGGCGCCTTTGCACGCTGCATTGACCACCAAGAACAGATGATCGCCGCGATTGGCCACCATCAGATCATCCAAAATCCCGCCGGTATCATTGGTGAACATCGCATAGCGCTGGCGCCCCTCGGCCAACCCCATCACATCGACTGGCACCAACCGCTCAAGCGCGCGTGCCGCATCTTCAAGCCGCCCTGATTTTGCGGTTATCAGGATTTGCCCCATATGGCTTACGTCAAACAGCCCGGCATAGATGCGGGTATGAAGATGCTCTTTCATCACCCCCATCGGATATTGCACCGGCATCTCATAGCCCGCGAAGGGTACCATCTTGCCGCCAAGTTCCAGATGCAGGTCGTATAAAACCGTGCGTTTCAGGTCGGCCATGCCGCCCTCCTTTTGTCACGCCGGTTGTGAATAGCCGGCACCGTTCGCGACGGGCTTCGCCCGTCCACTTCGATGCCCCCTCTGTCCTTTCGCCTGAGATCGTTATCCCTTCGGCGCCCCATCGGGGTCTCTCCAGAGTTCCTTTGCCAGATCGGTCCTTGCGCCTGAGAGTTTACCGGGGCGGTTGCTCCTTCGGCACCGATCTGGGTGTTCACCCCTACCGGATTCTCCCGAACCTGACATCAAATGGATAACCGCATTTCGGGCCATCTGGCAAGTCCGTATGCAGTGGGATACATTGTTGCGCACGACCGACGGGGCGCGCAATAAGCTTGCCCTGCCAAATTCAATCCGTCATGGATCGGAGCATGAATACGCCCAAATATCCCGCCTTCTTCGGCTATGGCTCGCTCGTGAACCGCGCCACACATGATTATGCTCTCGCCACTCCGGCGCGCCTTAAGGGCTGGCGCCGAATCTGGCGACACTCATCGCAGCGCCCGCTTGCTTATCTTTCGGCAGAGCCCGCAGCCGGTGCAGAAATTGATGGGCTCATCGCCGCGGTGCCCGACAATGACTGGGCCACACTGGATTTGCGCGAAGCGGCTTACCAGCGCCTGCCTCTTGCGAAAGACTCGCTGGTGATGGCCCCGGACTGGGCCGAAGCGATCGCGATCTATTCGGTGGATCAGGCCGCAAACGCACCGCCCCTGCCGATCTTGCTCAGCTATCTTGATGTTGTGTTGCAAGGCTTCTTAAAAGAATTCGGGCCCGATGGCCCGTCGCGCTTTTTCGCCTCGACCACCGGCTGGGGTCCAATCCATGATGATCGCGCATTGCCCCGCTATCCGCGCCATCAGGCCCTTGCACCGACCGAGATGGCGCTTGTCGATAGCCTTATCGCGGCTCATGGCCTTAGCCGCCACCAGGCCTGATCCTGCTTTCAAACAGTCCCTGGCAATCAGGGGTTTACCCCAAGGCACGAACCTTCTGCAAAAGCGGCATCAACTCGGCCATCTCTGGCCCGCTGGCTTGCCCGGTCAGGGCATGGCGAAGCGGCATGAACAACCCCTTGCCCTTGCGCCCGGTGACCTCCTTGACGGCCGCTGTCCACTCTCCCCAAGTCGCCTCGGTGAAGGGCAGATCGGGCAACATCGCCATCGCTTGCGCCACGAATTCGCGGTCTTCCTCGGCAACCATCGGCGCGGCCCCATCGCGGCACAGCGTCCACCATGCCTCAAGATCATTGATCTTGGTGATGTTTTGCGATGCCACTGCCCAAAACCGCTCGGCCAGATCCGCAGGCACACCCAGCGCCGCCAGCTTTTCCTTCACCGCGCCAAATGGCAGGTTCTGGTTATGCTCGCGCGTCAGCGGCCAAAGATCTTCTGCATCGAACTTGGTTGGCGCCGCCCCGAACTGACTCAACTCAAACCCTTCGGCGATCTCATCAAGGGATGCGCGCAAGCCAACGGGTTGTGACGACCCAAGCCGCGCCATGAGGCTCAGCAATGCCTCGGGCACCACGCCCGCCGCGCGAAGGTCGCGCAACGACAGCGTGCCAAGGCGCTTTGAAAGC
>JBATTI010000082.1:0-1885 GCA_049670445.1 Albidovulum sp.
GGGTCTTTCGCCCGCTGCTTATCCCCGGGGTTCTATTGATCTGGCCCTTGGTGATCTGGCGCTATGCGGTCTTGCGGCGCGGCGAAGAACGGCTTGATCGCCACCTTATGCCGCGCGCCGGACAAGACCGCGCCGTGCTTGCGATGATTATCGCCATCCCCATTGTCATCGCAGCAGCCTTGCTTGCCCGGCAAGATCAAACCACACTTGCCGCACCGGTCCTTTTGGAGGCGGCAAGATGAGCGTTAAATACGTGCCGGTTCAATGGAACCCGACTAAATGGATCTATGATCTGATCTTGCTGGCCCTAATCGTGGTTTATGTCACGGTCTTCATTCGGCTTGGCACCCCCGCCGCCGGGTTTGCGCGGCCCCTCGACTATCCTATCTTGCGCGCCCGCGCCTTTGGCACCTGTGCGTTTTGGATGCTGACCTTCATCTTGTGCATCGGCCCGCTGGCCCGTCTGGACAAGCGGTTTTTGCCGGTCCTTTATAATCGCCGTCATTTCGGCGTGCTGACAACTGCCGTGGCCTTCACTCATGCCATGTATGTGCTGGGCTGGTATTTCAGCTTTACACCGCAAACCCAACTGGCCGCATTGCTGTCGACTGCCACGGGGTTTGGCCAAATACTTGGCTTCCCTTTGGAAATCCTTGGCATTGCGGCCTTGCTGATCTTGGCGATCTTATCGGCGACCAGCCATGACTTTTGGCTGTCCTTCCTGTCGGCACCGGTTTGGAAGGCGCTTCATCTGCTGATTTATCCGGCCTATGTTCTGGTCGTAAGCCATGTGGCCTTGGGCTATTTCCAGGACGCCCAGAACCCGGTTTTCGCCATTCTTTTCAGTGCTGGTGCGCTTGGCGTCGCAGGGCTGCATCTGGCCGCCTGGAACAAAGAGCGGCGGGTCAGTGTATCAGGCGCAGATTGGGTGAGGGCCTGTCGCCCGGACGATATCCAAGACAAGCGCGCGGCCATCGTGACGCTGTCAAAAGACGAACGCGTCGCCATATTTCGCAGCGGAAATTCCTTCTCGGCGGTGTCCAATACCTGTGCCCACCAAGGTGGACCCCTGGGCGAAGGCAAGATCGTGTTCGGCTGTGTGACCTGCCCTTGGCACGGGTTCAGCTACAAGGCCCGCAACGGCCGATCACCCGCCCCGTTCACCGAAATGATCCCAACCTATAATATGAAGCTGCAAGATGGCGTCTTGTACGTTGACCGCAAGGCCAACCAGCCCGGAACCGATGTTGAACCGATCATCTGCGAGGTGATGGAACATGGTTAAACCGCAAGAGCCTTTCTTCGTCGGCTGGGGCAAGGTTCCCAACGGTCTGCGGCCCTTTTTGATCAGCTGCGCCATCAGCCTTGTGCTTGCATTCGCGGCCATTGCCTATGCGGTTTCATCGACCCAGACGGATCAGGGCGGAGGAGCCTTCATGGGGCAGACCAAGGCCATCGGCATTTTGCGCGCAGACCCGTACCCGGTGTTGCATGTGATCGAGAGCCCGCATTTCAAACCCGGTCAGACAGTTTTACTGACCGGCGGCGGCAAGCGGGGGGTGTTTGAACGCGCGGCAGAGCTTGACGGAAAGATCGTTCAGGCCGCCGGGCTCAGGCTGGAGCGGGGCGATCTTAATGGCATGCAGTTGCGCAACGGTGCCCAGGGGCTTCAGCCCGCCGAAAGCCAGGATGTGGATTTCACGGTCAAGGTAGAACAGCTGGGCCGCTGGAAGCTGACCGGCGAGATTTGCGATGGCAAATGCCTTAATGGCGCGATGCGCCCTGGCAGGGGGCTCTCGCACCGCGCCTGTGCAAACCTGTGTCTGGCCGGAAAAGTACCGCCGGTTTTCGTCTCGTCCGGCTTGGTCGAAGGGCATGAATTCTT
>JBATTI010000083.1:0-4443 GCA_049670445.1 Albidovulum sp.
GAATTGCGGTTTTCGGCCCGTTTGCCCGTGCGAATACCGCCTGGCGGGCCGGGCCAATATCACCATCGGCCCAAATCTCGGTCATTATTGCCAAAGGTGGCCAGATCGGAAAGGTTGTCATCCGCTCAGGCGTGGTGGCGGCCAGATCGCCAAGCTCCGCGCAGTAAATCACCGTCGGGTCGATCACCTTATAGCCGCGTTGCGCCAGAGTGTGATCAAGCGCATCCTGCCCTTGGCGCAAGGCAAAAAGCGCCGGTTGGCCCAAGGCGGTTTGGGTGGCTTCGGCAGGGCCGATATCGGCGCTGTCGTCAAGGGTCGTGGCCGCCGACACCCGTTTGCCGCCGCCTTGCCCTTCGCGCACCACCCAAGGGCCGGCGCGGTGCAAGGCAGCGGCGGGCCAAGTTGCATCAAGGACGGCGAAAAGGTCTTTCATGCGCCACCATCGGCAAACAAGGCCACCATGCGCACCATTGCGGCGTCAAGGCGGGCCGCATCCTGGCCACGCACGACAAGATTGGTGCCGTAGGCCCCGTCGATGGTGAAGGGGTAAGAGCCGAAGGAAAGGTCCGAAAATTCCGCCGCCAAGGCCGCCAGCGGTGCTGCGACCGACCCTTCGCCCCGCAGCACCCGAAGGTTTTGCGACAAAAGCGGTTGCCCGCCGGTAAGGCGCGGCAATAATGATGCGACCATGGCTTGAAATATGTTCGGCACCCCGGCCATGACATGCACATTGCCAAGCGAAAACCCCGGGGCCACCGAAATCGGATTGTCGATCAGGGTGGCATCTGCCGGGATGCGCGCCATGCGCTGGCGGGCGGCGTTAAACTCATGCCCGGCCCGCTGGTAATGCGCCGCCAAAAGCGCGCGGGCATCATCGCGGATATCAATCGACGCACCAAAGGCCGCCGCAATCGCATCTGCGGTGATGTCATCATGCGTGGGGCCAATGCCGCCCGAGGTGAAAACATGGGTGAACCGCGCCCGCAATTCATTGACGGCGGTCACAATCGCCGCGTGCTGATCGGTGATCATGCGGACCTCAACCAGATCAATCCCGACGCGGGTCAATTCACCGGCCAGGTAATGCATATTGGCATCCCGGGTGCGCCCCGAGAGGATCTCATCGCCGATGATCAATATGGCGGCGGTCGGATTGGGCATGATCTGTCCTTATGCGGTGATTTCTTATCTATAGGCCGCAGCGATGCAGTGGAAAAGCCCGGCCTCTGGCCAATCGCGGTTTTCTTCATTATCTAAGCGGCGAATTGAAAATGAGGTCCGCCCGTGGATGAAACGCGCGGCCGTCTGACCAAAGACGGCATCCGTATACATGAAGACGCCGATTTCGCCGGGATGCATCGCGCCGGACGGTTGGCTGCCGAAATCCTTGACCGGGTGGCGGCATTGGTGATGCCCGGTGTTACAACGGCGGCGCTGGATGACTTTATCCGCACCGAGGTTGAAGCGGCGGGGGCCACATCGGCCACCATCGGCTACCGTGGTTACCAGCATGCATCCTGCATCAGCGTCAATCATGTCGTTTGCCACGGGATACCGGGGGCAAAGCTGCTGAAAGACGGCGATATCCTTAATATCGACGTGACGGTGATCGTCGATGGCTGGTTTGGCGATACCAGCCGGATGTATGTTGCAGGCACGTTGCCCCGAAAGGCCGAACGCCTGATCGAGATCACCCATGACGCTTTGTTCAAGGGGATCGAGGCGGTGCGCCCCGGCAATACTTTCGGCGATATCGGCCATGCGATCCAAAGCTATGTTGAGGGTAACCGCATGTCGGTGGTGCGCGATTTTTGCGGCCACGGCCTTGGCCGGGTGTTTCATTCGCCGCCAAATGTGCTGCATTACGGCCGGCCCGGCACGGGTTCGGTGCTGGAAGAGGGTATGTTTTTCACGATTGAACCGATGGTCAATCTTGGGCGTCCGGAAACCAAGGTTCTGGCCGATGACTGGACAGCGGTGACACGCGACAAGACCCTGTCCGCGCAGTTTGAACATTCGGTCGGCGTGACGGCCAACGGGTGTGAGATTTTCACCCTGTCACCCACGGACAAATTTCACCCGACCTGGGGGTAATCGCGCCGCTGACATTGCCCAGGGTTTGTGCGTCGGGGTGATGAATGCGCATGAAACCGCCCTGCGTTGTGTCGAAAACAGGCAAGACCATCGCCGGGTTATGGCATCTTCTGTCGTGAAACAGAGGGTGAAATATGGCCAGTGATGCTTCTTGTCTGATCGATCTTGATCGGTATCCAATCCATCAAGAGGGTGCGGCGCGCGACGCGCTTCTGGCGCGGATGCGGGCGGATCTGGCGCGAGACGGCTGCGCGGTGCTCAAGCGGTTCTTGACCGCAGCGGGCATCAAGGCATTGGCGGCCGAGGCCGAGGCTGTGGCAGACAAGGGCCATCGCTCTTTCAGCAGCACGAATGCTTATTTCACCAAAGACGATCCAAGCCTGCCTGCCGATGATCCTAGGCGGCAGTTCTTTGGCCGCTCAAACGCCTTTATCCCGGCGGATAATTTCGCAAAAGACGGGCCTTTGCGGCAGGTACATGATTTCGCGGGGTTTGACCGCTTTATCCAAGACTGCCTGCAAGAAGAACGGTTTTACCGCTATGCCGACCCTTTGGCCGATGTGATTGTGAATATGGCTGAGGCTGGCAATGGCTTTCCCTGGCACTTCGATACCAATAATTTCACCGTCACACTGGCCATTCAAAACGCGACCGGCGGCGGGGCGTTTGAATATGCAGCGGGCATTCGCAAGGGGGATGAGAATTTCGCCGAAGTGTCGCGGGTTTTGAACGGCACGTCTGACAAGGTGACGGTCTTGACGCTGGAACCGGGCGATCTTCAGCTGTTTCGCGGGCGCTATTCCTTGCACCGCGTTGCCCCGCTGACCGGTGATCGGCGCCGCTATGTGGCGATATTTTCCTATGTGGAAGAGCCGGGCATGGTCGGCGCGCCTGAACGCACCATGCAGCTATATGGCCGCACATTGCCGATCCACCACGAACGCGCAGGCCAACGCGCGGATGCCTATCTTGACTGAAACGCAGCCATTAAGGCGCTATTTTGGGGCCCTGATGATGGTGACAAGGGTATCGCCGTATTTGCGCTGATCAAGCGGTTCAAACCCATCGGGCAAAATCGGTGGGGTGTTTTCTTCCCACATCACCAACGCACCGGGGGCCAGCCAGCCGCCCTGAACGCAAGCGGCAAGGGCGGCTTCGCCCAAGGCCTTGCCGTAAGGCGGATCAAGAAAGACAAGGCCGTGGCCCGGCCCGCGATTGGGGCCAAGGCGGGCGGCGTTACTGCGCAAAACCTCGCTCGTGCCCCCGGCCTTCATAAGATCGATGTTGCGGCGCAAAAGCGCGTGCGCCGCAGCGCCGTCATCCACGAATGTGGCATGGGTGGCACCGCGCGACAGCGCCTCAAGCCCCAGCGCACCGGTGCCTGCGAACAGGTCAAGCACCCGCGCGCCCGCCACCGGATTGCCGTAGCCGCCATTGATCAGCAGATTGAAGATCGTCTCGCGCACCCGATCCGAGGTTGGGCGCAGATGGGCGGCCATATCGCCCGCGCCGATATCGGCAAGCTTCAGCCCGCGCCGTTGCCCGCCGATGATCCTCATCCCTTCAAAAGCGCCTTCAGATCGGCCGCCGGATCGGCGATTACCGCCGGGTCGGACGACCGGCCGGCCTCAATCAACCGCTTGCCGATCATATAGGCGCGACCGTCATTCATCGCGTCGACAGCCAAAAGCCTGTCGCCCTGATAATACCAGAAGGACACCGCCGTATCTTCACCCTTGCGGGTGATGATGCGGTCATAGCCGCTGTTCAGCCCGGCGATCTGCAATTTTACCTCATACTGATCCGACCAGAACCACGGTTTGGCCAGATAGGCCTTGCCCGCGCCCATCATGTTTTCGGCCACCACTTCGGCCTGGTCGATCGCATTGCCAACGCTTTCGAGCCGGATGCGTCCGCCATTATGAGGGAATGAGGCGCAATCACCCGCAGCCCAGATCGCGGGGTCAGAGGTGCGGCCCTGTGCATCCGTGCGGATACCGTTTTCGATGGCAAGCCCTGCGGCCTCGGCCAGTTCGGAGTTGGGCAGGATGCCGATGCCGACGATGACCAGATCCGCCGCAATTTCGCGCCCATCGGCCAAGACAGCGCCGGTGACATTGCCCTCACCGGTCAACCGATCAAGTCCGGTGCCTTCAATGATCGTCACCCCATGCGCGCTGTGAAGGGCGCGGAAATAGTCCGAGGTTTCGGGTGCCGCGACGCGTTGCAATATCCGTGGGGCTGCTTCGATCAAGGTCACCTCAAGGCCAAGTTTCGACGCAACCGCCGCGGCTTCAAGCCCGATATAGCCGCCCCCGACGATCAAGGCCCGCGCCCCTGCGCGGCAGG
>JBATTI010000084.1:0-3673 GCA_049670445.1 Albidovulum sp.
CAGCGTCAAACGCGACTTCGCCATCATGATCGGTGCAACCCTTCTGGTCTGGCTGATGTTCGCGAATGGCGTTCTTGGGCGCTGGGAAGGGATCGTGCTTCTTGGCGCACTTGGCACCTATCTTTGCGCGTGTTTTTGCACCACTTGCGATGACGCCGATGCGGATGAAGTGCCCCAATACCCGACATGGATGGCGGTGCTTTTGATTGTAGCGGGGCTTGCCGGGCTGATGCTTGGCGCGCGTGCGCTGGTTGACAGCGCCACCGAGATTGCGCGGGCCATGGGCGTCAGCGAGGCCGTGATTGGCCTGACAATAGTAGCGATCGGCACCTCGTTGCCGGAACTCGCGACGGCGCTGATGGCGGCCTACCGTGGCCAAGGCGCGCTCGCGGTTGGCAATGTGATCGGATCGAACATCCTCAACCTCTTGGCCATTTTGGGAACCACTGCGGTGATCACCCCGATCCCGATCGCCGCGCGGTTCATGGGCGTCGATATGACGCTCGCATTTCTGGCAGCACTGGCGCTTGTCGCCTTGTCTTATCTGCATGACCGCATCAGCCGCCGCATGGGGTTTGCAGGCCTTGGCATTTATGCCGTCTACATGCTTTGGCTTGGCGCCTGAAAACCGGCGAAAATCCCGGATAATTTCGAATGCGGGGCAAAAGTTGAAACAAAAATATCAACCATGGGCCAATCGCGACACTTTATTCGCAAATTTGGCGGTTGACGCCCCCTTTTGCCCCGCCTAATGTCGCGTCGCAGCAATGAAAGGCCGACCGCCATGAGGGCGATCCTAGTAGTGGTAAGGATATGGCGCATGGGCCGGTAACGGCAAACCATATTGGTACCCATGCGCCCCCGAGTAAACATCGGGGGCTTTTTGTTGCGAAGTGCGAAGATGAGGGATGGAGTTAAGCTATGTCACGGCAGATGACCGGTGCGAAGATGGTGGTTCAGGCGCTGAAAGATCAGGGCGTCGATGTGGTCTTTGGCTACCCCGGCGGTGCGGTGCTACCGATCTATGATGAGATCTTTCAGCAAAACGATATCAAACATATTCTGGTGCGCCACGAACAAGGTGCGGTGCATATGGCCGAAGGCTATGCCCGTTCAACCGGCAAACCGGGCGTGGTGCTGGTTACATCCGGTCCCGGTGCGACCAATGCGGTCACCGGCCTGACCGATGCCTTGATGGATTCGATCCCGATCATCTGCCTTTCGGGTCAGGTGCCGACATTCATGATCGGCACCGATGGCTTTCAAGAGGCCGATACCGTCGGCATCACCCGGCCTTGCACCAAGCATAACTGGCTGGTCAAAGACACCAACAAGCTGGCCGAAACCCTGCATCAGGCCTTTCATGTTGCAACCCAGGGCCGCCCCGGCCCGGTTTTGGTTGATATTCCCAAGGATGTGCAATTCGCCACCGGCAGCTATTCGGGCCCGCGCGAAGCGAAGGTCAGCCATTACCAGCCCAAGCTGAAGGGCGATCTGGCATCCATCACCGCGCTTGTCGATCTGATGGAAAAGGCCAAGCGCCCGGTCTTTTACACCGGCGGCGGCGTCATCAATTCCGGCCCCGCCGCAAGCCAGCTTTTGCGCGAACTTGCCGATGCAACCGGCTTTCCGATCACCTCAACCCTGATGGGTCTGGGGGCCTACCCCGCCTCGGGCAAGAACTGGATCGGCATGCTGGGCATGCACGGGCTTTATGAGGCCAATCTGGCCATGCATGGCTGCGATCTTCTGATCAACATCGGTGCGCGGTTTGACGACCGCATCACCGGGCGCATTGCCGATTTCAGCCCGGGTTCCAAAAAGGCGCATATCGATATCGACCCTTCCTCGATCAACAAGGTCATTCGGACCGATGTGCCGATCGTCGGCGATATCGGCCATGTGCTTGAAGATCTGCTCAAGGTCTGGAAATCGCGCGGGCGCAAGGTAAACAAGGATGGGCTTGCCAAATGGTGGGGCCAGATCGAGCAGTGGAAATTGAAGCGCTGCCTTGCTTACACCGGCTCTGACGACATCATCAAACCGCAATATGCCCTCGAACGCCTAGAAGCGCTGACCAAGGGCCGCGACCGCTATATCACCACCGAAGTGGGCCAGCATCAGATGTGGGCCGCGCAATATCTGCATTTTGACGAACCGAACCGCTGGATGACCTCTGGCGGGCTGGGCACCATGGGATACGGCCTGCCCGCCTCTATCGGCGTGCAGGTGGCGCATCCCGATGCCTTGGTCATCAATGTTGCGGGCGAGGCGTCCTGGCTGATGAACATGCAGGAAATGGGCACAGCGATGCAGTTTCGCACGCCGGTCAAGCAATTCATCCTCAACAACGAACGCATGGGTATGGTGCGCCAGTGGCAGCAGCTTTTGCACGGCGCGCGCTATTCGCAAAGCTGGTCCGAGGCCTTGCCCGATTTCGTCAAACTGGCCGAGGCATTCGGCTGCAAGGGCATTCGCTGTTCGGATCCGGCGAAACTGGATGACGCCATTCAAGAGATGCTGGATTTCGATGGCCCGGTGATTTTTGACTGCCTCGTTGAAAAGCACGAAAACTGTTTCCCGATGATACCGTCAGGCAAACCCCATAATGAAATGCTTCTGGGCGATGACGATACCGATGGTGCCATTGGCGCCAAAGGTGCGGTACTTGTTTGAAAGGTGAATCAGATGTCTGCACTTAACATCAAAAAAGGCGCGACCAGCCATTCGGCCTATGATCTGCGCGACCCGAATGCCGAAGTGATCGAGGCCCATACTCTGGCCGTCCTTGTCGACAATGAAGCCGGGGTTCTGGCGCGGGTGATCGGGCTGTTTTCGGGGCGTGGCTACAATATCGACAGCCTGACCGTGGCCGAGGTTGACCATAAAGGCCATCTAAGCCGTATCACCGTGGTCACACGCGGCACGCCGCAGGTGATCGAACAGATCAAGGCGCAGCTGGGCCGCCTGGTGCCGGTGCATAAGGTCAATGACCTGACCGTCGAAGGCCCCAGCGTGGAACGTGAACTGGCCTTGTTCAAAGTGGCCGGTTCGGGTGACAAACGCATCGAGGCTTTGCGGCTGGCCGAAATCTTTCGCGCCAATGTGGTTGATTCGACGCTGGAAAGCTTTGTCTTCGAAATCACCGGAACCCCGGAAAAGATCGACGCTTTCGCAGAGCTGATGCGGCCTCTGGGGCTGGCTGACGTGGCCCGCACCGGTGTTGCCGCCCTGTCGCGCGGCGTCTGAAACCGCGCATCACCCTGAAATGGCAAGGGCCCCGGATATCCCCGGAGCCCCTAAGTGCGGATCGCTCAGACCGAAGCGTGCAAGATCAAGATGGCAATGCGCCAGCTTCGATCGCTGCTGCCAGTTCATCTGCATCCAAGGTGCCGTCGGCATTCACGTCAATCGCCGTGAACGCTTCTGCCGTAAGCGCGGGGTAAGCCGCTTGCACTTCTTCCATCGAATAGGTGCCGTTGCCATCGGTATCGCTGATGGCAGTCTGGGCCTTGGCGGCCACGGCAGCAACGGAAGCGATAGCGGCAAATGCCAATGCGAGAGTTTTCATGATATAGTCTCCTCTTCAGGCTTTCGCCTTTTAATCAGTGACTTAGCGCCACCCACCCTAATTGTGCTGCCGGGTGGCTTTGCGCAAGGGCGCCGCAATTTT
>JBATTI010000085.1:0-4577 GCA_049670445.1 Albidovulum sp.
CCAGCTTGAACGCCAGCTTTACTTCGATCATGCCCAGTTGCGTGTGGCGGGCGTTCCGGTGTTCTACATCCCCAGACTGCGGATGCCCGACCCGACGCTGGAACGTGCGACCGGCTTCTTGTTGCCACCGATGCGGTCAAGTTCGGTTTTGGGCCTTGGCCTTCGCCTGCCCTATTTCATCGCCATCGGCGACAGCCGTGACCTTACCCTTACCCCCTATGTGTCCGAGGGCGGCGCCAAGACGCTGCAATTCCGTTACCGGCAGGCCTATCGCAATGGCACGATTGAATTTGAAGGCGCCTACGGGCGCGACTCGGTTCTTGCCGACCCCAATCGGGGCTATCTGTTCGGCACCGGCCACTGGTATCTGCCGGGCGGTTACAGCACCGGGTTTGAACTCGAAACCGTGTCGGATGACGGCTATTTGCTTGACTATGGCATCTCTGAAAAAGACCGTCTGGCCAGTGGTGGCTATATCTCTCGCACAAAGCGTGACAGATATTTTGACGCGCGGCTCTTTCACTATAACTCCTTGCGCGCGGGCGACAGCAACCAAACCTTGCCGTCAATCGTGGGCGAACTGTCCTTCATACGCCGCGTGACGCCAGACCTGATCGGCGGTGAGGGAACCTTGCGGTTCGACATCCACGGCCTCAAGCGGCAGTCGTCGGTTGATTTTGATGCCAATGGCGACGGCGTCACCGACGGGCGCGATGTGGCGCGCGCATCGCTGGAGTTTGACTGGCGCCGTCAGGGCGTTTTGGCAAATGGCATGGTCTTGGGGGCCGGTGTGGGGCTTTCGGCGGATCTGTTCCAGATCAGCCAAGACAGCGCCTTTGCCGACAGCATCACCCGCGTCACCCCCTCTGCGGCGATTGATCTGCGCTGGCCATGGGTGCGCCCCGCGCCCCCCGGCGGCGCCACCCATATTGTCGAACCGATCGCCCAACTGGTCTGGAGCGGTGATACCTCGGCAACCGTGCCCAATGAAGACAGCGTTTCGGTCGAATTCGACGAAGGCAATCTTTTCAGCTTCAGCCGCTTTCCCGGCGCTGACCTGCGCGAAACCGGGCTGCGCGCCAATCTAGGGCTCAGCTGGACCCGGCTTGATCCGGCGGGCTGGAATTTGCGGCTGATGGCAGGCCGGGTGCTGCGGGCCGAGGATCTTTTGCAATTTTCAACCGGATCGCGTCTGGCTGGCACCAGCTCCGACTGGCTTCTTGCCACCCAGCTTGGCACCGCAAACGGGCTTTTGCTGACCAACCGCGCGCTTTTTGACGATGGGCTGAACCTGTCAAAAGACGAATTGCGCCTTTACTGGGCAACCGGACGCTACGATGTTGCCGCCAATTACGTCTGGCTGGTTGCCGACCCGATCGAGGGGCGGCCGCTCGAAACCTCTGAATTGGCCTTTACCGCGGGCTGGCAGATGAACCAGGGGTGGCGCGCAACCTCGTCCGCACGCTATGATTTTCAGCTCGAAAGGGCCGCCAAGGCCGGTTTGGGGCTGGAGTACCGCAATGAATGCGCCACTTTCGATCTTTCCCTCTCGCGTCGATTCACATCCTCGACTAGTGTAAGGCCAACAACAGAGATCAACTTGTCTGTCCAGATGAACGGTTTTGGCACCGGCAGGGACGGACGCAGCTACCGACGCAGCTGTGGTGGTTGACTGATGGCCCAGACGATGCGACCAAGACCCGACAATGCGACCCGATCAACCGACCCGATCAACCAAATTGTGACGAGCAGACGGACCCATAGAATGCGCCTGACATCCCTTTTGCTGGCTCTTGCCGCCAGCCTCTCTTTCTCAACCGCAGCGGTTTCCCAACAGGGAAGCTTCAGCCCGGTCCTGCAGATCAATGACGCTGTGATCACCGGCTATGAGATGGAGCAACGGATACGCTTCCTCACTCTGCTGCGGTTTCCCGGCGATATTCCTGCCGAGGCCGAAAAAGGCCTGCTTGAAGACCGTTTGCGCATGCAAGCCGCGAATGATGCCGGGATAAAGGTGACACCGGAACAGATCGAAGGCGGTCTGGCCGAATTCGCAGGCCGCGCCAATCTTGAGACGGAACAATTCCTTGCGGCCATCGCCCAAGGCGGTGTGGCCCCCGAAACCTTCCGCGACTTTGTCGAGGCGGGTCTGGCATGGCGCCAATATGTGGCCGCGCGTTTTGGCCCCCGCGTGCAGATCACCGATGCGCAGATCGACGCCGAGATTTCGGCCGATAACAATCGCGGTGCCGGACCGCGGGTCTTGATCTCTGAAATCATCATCCCCGGCCAGTTGGGCAGTATGCGACAGGCCAATGCCCTCGCTCAGGACATCATTGAAACCGCGACGTCCGAAGCAGCCTTCGCCGAAGCGGCCCGCAAATATTCGATTGCCGCATCGCGCGAACAGGGCGGTCAGGTTGACTGGATCCCGATCACCAACCTGCCGCCACAGGTGCGCGCCGCGATCAGCACGCTTGGCCAAGGCCAGCTGACCGAACCCGTGACCCTCGAAAATGGCGTCGGCGTGTTTCGCTTGCGCGGTCTGCAAGGTGGTCCGCAAGAGGCCAGACCAAAGGTCAACCCTGCCACAATCGCGGTTGATTATGCCCTGATGGCCCTGCCCGCAGGCAGCGATGCGCAGGCCGAACTGACCCGCATTCGCAGCGAGGCTGATACCTGCGAAGATCTTTACCGGATCGGCAAAGGCATGACCTCCGAACAACTGCAGCGCCACAATGTTTTGCGCGGCAAGGTTCCGGGGGCGATCCTGGCGGTGCTTGACGGGCTTGATACCAACGAAGCCGCTTTGATGCAGGCCGCCGGTGGCGCGCGCACGGTCGTCATGCTGTGCGAACGCAATGCCACCCGCACCGAGTTGAACCTGACAACCAGTGACAGCGTGGCCGAAGCACCAGCCCCTGTGGCCGAAGGCGCACCGGTCGAACCCGTCATCCCCTCGGTTGTTCCCGATGTCGGCTATGGTCTTGGGCCAAGCCGCGCTCAGGTCGCGGTGGATTTGCGCAATCGCCGGGTGTCACAAATGGCCGAAGCCTTTCTGGCCGCCCTGAAGGCCGATGCGATCATTCGCCGCCCATGACCCTGCTCCCGGTCGCACTGACCTGCGGGGAACCTTCCGGTATCGGCCCTGAAATCGCCGTCAAGGCGCGCAAGGCCCTTGGGCATGACCTGCCGTTTTTCTGGATCGGCGACCCAGATCATCTGCCAAAGGGCTGTGCGCGGCAGGAAATCGCATCACCCGCCCAGGCCCTTGGCATTGCGCCGCACATCCTGCCGGTCTTGCCGCATTCCTTCGCCGCACCCGCCCCCCCCGGCAGACCGGATGCCGCGAATGCATCGGGGGTCGTGGCAGTGATCGAGCGCGCGGTTGAACTGGTGCAATCGGGCCTTGCCTCGGCCCTTTGCACAGCCCCCATCAACAAGAAGGCCCTGCAAGACGGCGCGCGCTTCGGCTTTCCCGGCCATACCGAATTTCTGGCCCATCTGGCCCGCGTCGATCAGGTGGTGATGATGCTTGCGGCCCCCATGCTGCGCACCGTGCCGGTCACCATCCATTGCCCCTTGGCCAAGGTTCTGTCGCAGCTGACGCCCGCCCTTTTGGAAAAGACCCTGCGCATCACCCATGCGGGGCTGATGCGCGACTTCGGCCTTCCCGCCCCGCGCATCGCCGTCGCGGGCCTGAACCCCCATGCCGGCGAAGGCGGTGCCATGGGGGATGAAGAGATGACCCTGATCATCCCGGTCCTTGAACGCCTGCGCGCCGAAGGCATGGCGATCAGCGGCCCGCATTCCGCCGATACGCTGTTTCACGCAAGCGCACGCACAGGCTATGACGTGGCGGTCTGCATGTACCATGACCAAGCGCTGATCCCGCTCAAGACCCTTGATTTTGCCGGCGGCGTGAATGTGACCCTTGGCTTGCCCTTCATCCGTACCTCGCCCGACCATGGCACCGCCTTTGACATCGCCGGTCAAGACCGCGCGGATCCCACCAGCCTGATTGCCGCCCTGACCATGGCGCGCGACATGGCCGCCGCCCGTGAAAGGCTATAGCATGGCCGCCATAGATGGCCTGCCGCCCCTGCGCGACGTGATCACCCGGCATGAGCTGGCGGCAAAGAAAAGCCTTGGGCAAAATTTCATTCTCGATCTCAACCTCACCTCCCGCATCGCGCGCGCGGCGGGCGATCTTAGCTGCGCCGATGTGCTGGAGGTCGGCCCCGGCCCCGGCGGTCTGACCCGCGGCCTTCTTGCCGAAGGCGCGCGCCATGTGCTTGCGGTCGAAAAAGACCCCCGCTGCCTGCCCGCCCTGGCCGAGATTGCTGCGGCCTACCCCGGCCGTCTCAGCGTCATCAACGCCGACGCATTAGAGGTGGATGCCGCCGCCCATCTGACCGCCCCCATCAAGATCGTGGCCACTCTGCCCTATAACGTCGGCACCGAACTTCTGGTGCGCTGGCTGACGCCGCCGCTATGGCCGCCGTTCTGGCAAAGCCTGACCTTGATGTTTAAAAAAGAAGTCGCCGAACTCATCATCGCCAGGCCCGGTTCCAAGG
>JBATTI010000086.1:0-1577 GCA_049670445.1 Albidovulum sp.
GTGACCACCAACGGCTCTGACGTCATTCTGGCGCGGATGATGGCGCTTCATCCCAAGATCATCGACCTTACCCTTGACCGCGTGCACCGGCTTCTGGCCGCGTTGGATCACCCCGAACGAAAACTGCCGCCGGTCATCCACATTGCCGGGACCAATGGCAAAGGCTCGACCCAGGCCATGATCCGCGCCGGGCTGGAGGCGATGGGCCAGACGGTTCATGCCTATACCTCGCCGCATCTGGCGCGCTTTCACGAACGCATCCGCCTGGCAGGTGATCTTATCTCGGAAGATTACCTGAGCCAGATTCTTGGCGAATGCGAGGCCGCCAATGGCGACATTCCGATAACCTATTTTGAGATTACGACCTGTGCCGCCCTTCTGGCCTTTGCCCGCAAACATGCCGATTGGACCTTGCTGGAGGTTGGCCTTGGCGGGCGGCTGGATGCGACCAATGTGATGGATGATCCGCGCCTGACGATCATCACCCCGGTATCGGTCGATCATCAGCAATACCTGGGCGAAACCTTGCCCGAAATTGCCGGGGAAAAGGCCGGGATCATCAAGCGCGGCGTGCCTTGCGTGGTTGGCCCGCAAACCGAGGCGGGGCTTGAGGTGATAGAGGCAAGGGCCGCGCGTATGGGCGCGCCACTTTTGGTCCATGGCCAGCACTGGACTGTCTGGGAAGAACGCGGGCGGCTGATCTTTCAAGATGAAAACGGCCTGCTTGACCTGCCCTTGCCAAACCTTCCCGGTCCCCACCAGATCGACAATGCCGGGGCGGCCCTTGCCGCATTGCGCCACCTTGGGGCTGATGCATCCGCCTGCGAAGCCGCCGTCAGCCGCGCCTATTGGCCCGCCCGTATGCAGCGGCTGGCCCATGGCCCCCTGATCGACGCGGCCGGCAGTTGCGAGCTTTGGCTGGACGGCGGCCACAACCCGGCGGGCGGTGCCGCGGTTGCAGCCACGCTGGCGCGGATGCCCAAACGCCCGACGCATCTGATTGTGGGCATGCTCAACACCAAGGACATCGCCGGTTACCTGCGCCCGATTGCCGCCGCCGCCGATAGCCTGACCGCCGTGTCGATCCCCGGCGAGGCCAACACCCTTTCCGCCGACGAGACCAAATCCGCCGCCGCAAATGCCGGCATCAAGGCCGATACCGCCAGCAGCGTTCTTGCCGCTGTCACCGCCATTGCCGGGCGCGCCCCCACCGCGCGCATCCTTATCTGCGGCTCGCTTTACCTTGCTGGCGTGGTTTTGCGCGACAACGGCTAGAGATTCACTGGCCCGGGCCGGATCTCGGGCCATTTGAACAGTGGCTGTGCAAACCTTGCCCTTCCTAACGACCATGGCAGCGCTTAGATATGCGCCATGACCCAAGAACTTGAATTCGCCCTCGACACCTTTGGTGATGTGACCTTCGGCCCGGACGGCGCGCTATTGCCTCAGGCCGAGGTGATCCGTAATGTGATGGCAGAGGCCGTTTTGGCCGACGAGGTTGGCCTTGATTACATCGGCCTTGGCGAACATCACCGCGATGATTTCGCCATTTCCGCCCCCGAGGTGCTGCTGGGCGC
>JBATTI010000087.1:0-3497 GCA_049670445.1 Albidovulum sp.
TCGTGCCAAGGACGTGTTTCGTGCCGCAGGTCTGCCGGTGATGGAAAGCCAGCTGTTTCCGAAGGCCGAGGTTGAGGCGCGCCACGTGATGGCGCTGCCATATGTGGTCAAGCCCAATAACGAAGGATCTTCGGTCGGGGTTTATATCTTGCCCGAAGGCGCCAATGCGCCGCCAAAAATGGGCGCCGAGATGCCTGATGTGGTGATGGTTGAAGCCTATGTGCCGGGGCGCGAGCTGACGGTTTCGGTGATGGCCGGGCGGGCGACTTGCGTGACCGAGATATGCGCGGAAGGCTGGTACGATTACCATGCCAAATACACGCCCGGCGGATCGCGCCACATATGCCCTGCCGATCTGCCCGAAGATATCGCGCTTGCTTGCCGCGACATCGCTTTGCGCGCCCATGAGGTGCTTGGCTGCAAAGGGCTCAGCCGGGCTGATTTTCGCTGGGATGACGCCCGTGGGCTGGCGGGGGTTTACCTATTGGAGGTCAATACCCAACCGGGCATGACCCCCACATCCTTGTCGCCCGAACAAGCGGCGGCCGAAGGGATGAGCTTTGCCGATCTGTGCAAATGGCTGGTGGAGGACGCGTCATGCAACCGTTGACGGCCCCGGAACGACCAATCTCGCACTACCGCAATGGCAAGCTGCGCCGCGTGGGGCCAGAACCCGAAGCAGGCGCGCAAGACGTGCAAAGCCCAAGCTGGCGCACCGATCTGAAGCCCGCAGCGCGGGTCAAGTCTTGGGCAAAACCCCGAACCGGGCGCCGCGATCCGGCCCCGTCGCGCTGGGCCTTCCGGATGCAGCGGCTGTGGTTGACGCCGATGTTTCGCGGCCTTTTGCGCATTGGCCTGCCCATCGTCCTGTCGGTGGCGGGGGGTGCGATCTATCTGGGCGATGAGGGGCGGCGCGATGCGATTGCGACCTATGCCGCCGATATGCGGGTCAAGTTTGAGAACCGCCCAGAATTCATGGTCAAGATGATGGCGATTGATGGTGCATCAAGCCCGGTGGCCGATGCGATCCGCGGGCTTTTGCCGGTCGGGTTGCCTGCATCCTCGTTTGTCATTGATCTGGAGGCGTTGCGCGCTGCGATCAAAAACATCGATGCGGTGGCAGATGCCGCGATCACCATTCGTGCGGGCGGGGTCTTGTCGGTTGATGTGACCGAACGCCAGCCTGCGATTTTGTGGCGCACGGCGACATCGCTTGAGATGCTGGATGCCGAGGGGCACCGGGTGGCGACATTGATGGACCGAAGTGCCCGCCCCGATCTGCCGGTGATTGCAGGCGAGGGGGCAGAGGCCGAAGTGCCCGAGGCGCTGGCGATCTTGACCGCCGCCCAGCCGATTTTGCCAAGGGTGCGCGGGCTTGTGCGTATGGGCGAGCGGCGCTGGGATATTGTCCTTGACCGCGATCAGCGCATCATGTTGCCGCAGACCGACCCGATAGAGGCGGTTCAGCATGCGATGGCAATTGATGCGTCAGAGTTGCTTTTTGCGCGCGACATGGCGGCGCTGGATCTACGCAACGCAGCACGCCCAACCCTGCGCGTGACCCCGCAAGCGATTGAAGACATGAAAGAAATAACAAAAAACGAGACCAAGGTGGCAGGCCAATGACCGATCTATATCAAATGCAAAGGGCGATGCGAAACGTGCGCAGCGCTGCACTTCAACGGGGTGTGGTGGCGATCTTGGATGTCGGCACATCAAAGGTGGCCTGCCTTGTTTTGCGGGTCGAGGGCACGGATGCGGTGCGCGAAGATGGGCTTGGGTCTTTGGCGGGGCAATCGCAGTTTCGTGTCATCGGGGCGGCCACCACCCGATCACGCGGGGTGCGGTTTGGCGAGATTGACGCCATGCATGAAACCGAACGTGCGATCCGCACGGCGGTGCAGGCGGCACAAAAGATGGCCAATGTCCGGGTTGATCATGTGATTGCTTGCATGTCGGGCGCCCGGCCGCGCAGCTACGGGCTTGCCGGGGAAATTGCGCTGCCCTCGGGGCAGGTGAGCGAACAAGACATTGGCCGGGTTCTGGCGGCGTGCGATGTGCCCGACTTTGGCGAGAACCGCGAGGTCATTCATGCCCATCCGGTGAATTTTGCCATTGATCACCGCTCGGGTCTTGGCGATCCGCGTGGCCATGTCGGCAATACGCTGGCCACCGATATGCATCTGGTGACCATTGACACGCAAGCGGTGCAAAATCTGCTTTACTGTATCAAGCGTTGCGATCTGGAATTGGCGGGCATCGCGTCATCCGCCTATGTTTCGGGTATCTCGTCCTTGGTTGAGGATGAGCAAGAGCTGGGTGCCGCCTGCATCGATATGGGGGGCGGTGCGACCGGCGTGTCGATCTTCATCAAGAAGCACATGATCTTTACGGATTCGGTGCGCCTGGGCGGCGATCACGTGACCAGCGACATCTCGAAAGGCCTGCAGGTGCCGCTGGCGGTGGCCGAGCGCATCAAGACCCGGCACGGCGGCGTGGTGGCCACCGGCATGGATGACCGCGAGATGATCGAGATTGGTGCCGATTGCGGCGATTGGGAAAAGGACCGCCGTCAGGTCAGCCGGGCGGAACTGATCGGCATCATGCGGCCACGCGTGGAAGAGGTGCTGGAAGAGGTGCGCGCCATGCTGGATGCGGCGGGTTTTGACCAGTTGCCAAGCCAGCAGATCGTGCTGACGGGTGGTGCAAGCCAGATACCGGGGCTTGATGGATTGGTCGCGCGAATCCTTGGGCAAAATGTCCGACTCGGTCGGCCATTGCGGGTGCAAGGGCTTCCACAAGCGGCGACCGGACCCGCATTCTCTTCAACCGTAGGGTTGTGCCTATTTGCCGCACACCCCCAGGACGAGTGGTGGGATTTCGAGATTCCCGCCGAAAGATACCCGGCCCGATCCCTGCGCAGAGCCGTAAAATGGTTTAGAGACAACTGGTAACCGCAATATCCTGATGTATCGGCGAAATGCCGCTAGTTCTATCGTCGCTCCCCCCAGATTTTGTGGTCTGGGGGCGTTTTTTGCGTGACCTTTCCGGCATTTCCCTATAAATTCACCGCAATGCGGGGGATAAGGCTGAGCAGCCCGAAAAATAGACAGGCGGATACTGATGGCATTGAATTTGACGATGAACGATCGCGACGACCTTAAGCCGCGGATCACAGTTTTTGGCGTCGGTGGCGCGGGCGGCAATGCCGTCAACAATATGATTACGCAACAGCTGGAAGGCGTTGAATTCGTCGTGGCGAATACCGATGCGCAGGCTTTGGCTCAAAGTCTTGCCACCGCCAAGATCCAGATGGGTGTGCGGGTGACCGAGGGGCTGGGTGCCGGTGCGCGCCCGACCGTGGGGGCCGCCGCCGCAGAAGAAACCATTGAAGAGATCGTTGATCATCTGGCAGGTGCGCATATGTGCTTTATTACCGCAGGTATGGGCGGCGGTACGGGCACGGGTGCGGCGCCAATCATCGCTCAGGCAGCACG
>JBATTI010000088.1:0-1972 GCA_049670445.1 Albidovulum sp.
GCGCGGGCAGCCGCAGTGTGAATTCTTCAGGCAGAGCGGACAGCCCGTCATCGGAGATGAGTGTCAGCGAGCCATCAATGGGCATATCCCCCAAAGTGACGGGAAAGGTGCAATCCACGTCGAATGCGATCCTGTCATTATCCTGACGGCATGCCATTTCCCTTGGGCCGTCACCGACATCGACAAGAACGGAGATCTAAAAGTTGCCGGCGTTGAACTTTGCCAAATTGCCGAGGTCAAGGCCAAGCCCGAGAAGACGCCCGCCTGCGGATTTTGCGGTTTTGTCAAAGTGGTCATTCACATCGCCCATCGGTTTGGCTGTGGCGATATCGTCCTGGGCCAAGGCGGGATGCGCGAAAAGTGCTGTGCATAATAGCGCTGTGCAAAAAAGTGCTGTGCAGAAAAGTGCTGTGGAAAATGGGATTGGTAAAACCGGTTTCATGGATATTTCCAAATCTGGATCAACTTTGCGCATCCTTTCGGCCTTTTCTTCGATTTCCAAGCACTTTTTGTCGCAGGCGATATGATGGCCATCCGGTTTCAATGCGTTGGATGCGCCAAGACAGGCCGGGGCTTATGCCGTCATTGGCAAAGTTTCTTGTCATGAAAAGCGCCAGCTGCGCGTCACCCGAAGGTTGCCCCGAACGTGGTCTTCAAGGCCAGATCCAGATCCTCCATGGTGACCGGCAGGCCCAGATCGACAAGGCTGGTCACCCCGTGGTCACGGATGCCGCAAGGGATTATGCCGTCAAAATGGCTTAGATCCGGTTCAAGGTTGATCGATATGCCGTGAAAGCTGATCCATTTGCGCAGCTTCACCCCGATGGCGGCGATCTTGTCTTCGCAAGGGCTGCCATCCGGGCCGCGCGGCTTGTCTGGCCGCGTCACCCACACGCCGACGCGGCCTTCGCGGACCTCGCCCGTCACGTTGAATTCGGCCAAGGTGGCAATGATCCAACGTTCAAGGTTTTGGACGAAAACCCGCACATCGCGGCCGCGTTTGTTCAGATCAAGCATGACGTAGGCCACGCGTTGTCCGGGGCCGTGATAGGTATATTGCCCCCCCCGGCGTGCCTCATGAACCGGAAAGCGGTCGGGGTCGGTCAGATCTTCGCGGCGCGCCGAGGTGCCCGCCGTATAAAGCGGGGGATGTTCCAGCAGCCACACCGCCTCATCCGCCTGACCTGCGGATATTGCGGCCACGCGCGCCTCCATCGTGGCAAGGGCCTGCGCGTAGGGCACCGGCCCGCGGCTGGTGATCCATTCAACCATGTCACTCCCCCGGCCTGTCGCCCATCAAATAGCGCGGCCCCACGCCTTTGCGCGCGGCCCCGTCATCTTTGTTATAGAGGCTGCATTTGTCGAGCGACAGGCACCCGCAACCGATACAGCCATCAAGCTTGTCGCGCAGATCCTGCAAACCCGCAATCCGCGCCGTTATCGCCCCGCGCATGGCCGTGGCAATCCGCGCCCAATCGCTGCGGCTTGGGGCGCGGTCCTGGGGCAGGGCGGCCAGATGGCTGGCGATTTCGGTCAGGGGAAAGCCCAGACGCTGACAGGCAATGACAAAAGACAAGCGGCGGATATCGGCGCGGTCATAGCGGCGGTGGCCGCCATCATTGCGCAAGGGGGCCACCAGCCCGTGGGATTCGTAGAATCGAATGGCCGAGACGGCGAGCCCGGTGCGCGCCGCCAGATCACCGATGCTAAGACCTTGTCGTTTCATCATTGCCTCTTGATCTCAAGTTAACTTGAGGAATTACACATGAGTCGTCAAGAAGGCCAACTGTGAAAGGAAATCATCATGGCACGTCTGGAACATGTGAACATTACCGTCGCCGACCCCAAACATACGGCTCAGGTTTTATGCGGCCTCTTTGGCTGGAAGATCCGTTGGGAAGGGCCGGGGATGACCACGGGATATACCGTGCATGTCGGCGGCGATGACAGCTATGTTGCGTTGTTTTCCTAT
>JBATTI010000089.1:0-5500 GCA_049670445.1 Albidovulum sp.
ATATACATCTTCGCATAGCCACGCGTGTAATGCGGCGGATCCGGGGTCCAAGCGGCGCGGCGGGCAGCAAGGTCCGCCTCACCTACCAGAAGTTCCAGCTCGCCTCGACTGGCGGACAGGCGGATACGGTCGCCGGTTTTCACCAAGGCAAGCGGCCCGCCAGCTTGCGATTCCGGCGTGACATGCAACACGACCGTGCCGTAAGCAGTGCCCGACATGCGTGCATCAGAGATGCGGATCATGTCGCGCACACCCTTCTTCACCAGGCTTGCAGGGATCGGCATATTGCCGACTTCGGGCATCCCTGGATAGCCCTTGGGCCCGCAGCCTTTCAGCACAAGAATCGTGTCAGGCGTCACCGGTAGATCGTCGCGGTCGATATTGGCCTTCATGTCTTCGATACTGTCAAAGACATGCGCGGGGCCTTCATGCTCCAACAGCGCGGGCGTGGCGGCCGATGGCTTGACGATGGCCCCGCCCGGCGCAAGATTGCCGGTCAGAACCCGGATACCCGCCGCAGGTTTGACCGGCGTGTCAAAGGCATGGATCACATCGCGGTTCCAGCATTCGGCACCTTCGGCATAGGCCGCGATATCGCCGCCCATGACCGTCCGGGCCTTGCGCAGATGGTCGGACAACTCGCTCAACACCACAGGCATGCCGCCCGCATAGCAAAAGTCCTCCATCAGATATTTTCCCGAAGGCATGCAGTTGACCAATAGTGGAATATCACCCCCAAGTTCAAAATCCTTGAGCGTCAGATCAACACCAAGACGACCGGCAATCGCCAGGAGGTGGACCACCGCATTGGTCGATCCGCCGACGGCGGCATTCGCAAGGATGGCGTTTTCAAACGACGCGCGGGTCATGATATCGGAGGGTTTCAGATCTTCCTCCACCATCTCGACAATCCGCCGCCCGGTCAGATGCGCCAGCGCCATGCGCCGCGCGTCAACCGCCGGAAGGGCCGCATTGGTGGGCAGGCTCATCCCCATCGCCTCGACCAATGACGCCATGGTAGAGGCGGTGCCCATCGTCATGCACACGCCCTTCGATCGGCTCATCCCGCTTTCGGCCGCCATGAAATCCTTGAGCGTCATTTCACCCGCCCGTACCGCTTCGGAAAACCGCCACACATCCGTGCCAGACCCGATGTCGCGGCCCTGCCATTTACCGTTCAGCATTGGACCAGAGCTTACAACAATAGCGGGCAGATCAACGCTTGCAGCCCCCATAAGCTGCCCCGGCGTGGTCTTGTCGCAACCACCAAGCAACACCACGCCGTCCATGCCATAAGCCCGAATAGATTCCTCAACATCCATAGCCAGAAGGTTGCGAAACAGCATTGCCGTGGGCTTCATCTGCGTCTCGCCCAGTGACATAACCGGGAATTCGACCGGGAAGCCACCCGCCTCCCATACCCCGCGTTTGACGCCCTCGGCCAGATCCCGCAAACCGGAATTGCACGGCGTCAGCTCTGACCAGGTATTGCAGATGCCGATAATCGGGCGGCCGTCGAAAACATGATCGGGAAAACCTTGGTTTTTCATCCACGAACGATGGATGAACCCGTCCTTATCGGCCTTGCCATACCAGCCGCGATTGCGGCGTTTATCGGTACCGTCAGATTTCGTCATGCCCGCTGCCCTTCGATAACCCACATCGTTTCAGGAAAGCTCCACGGCAGGGTCAAACCGTGGTGCATCAGATACTGGCCGCTCATCATCTGTGGCCCGACCTTCAGCGACGGCGCGCCGCGTGACAGGTTTGGCGCGTCACCGCGATTGATGATTTCAACCCGGTAGTGCGCCATGGCGTCAAGCCCCGTCAACCGCAATGGCCGTGGTGCAATCTGCGCCGAGGCTTCGGCCCGACCTGCAAAGACCACAAAGCGCGCGCCGTCTTCGGCAAGCTGCTCCTCCGCTACAATCGCCGGATCGGCACTATCAAGCCGCAAGATATCGGCTCTCGCCATCCAGATGCGATTGGCCTTCCACCAACCGGTCACCTCTTTCAAAACCTGTGCTTCTTCCTCGGTCAGCTCTCGTGGGTCCATCTCAAACCCCATTTGACGCGCAGCGGCAACCCAGGCCCGAAACCTGATGTCAAGCATGCGCCCCGAGGTATGGCTTTTGCGCGGCCCAACATGGCTGCCAGTGATGGTTGCGGGCAAGAATAGTGCCGCATTATGCTGAATGCGCAGACGTTCCAGCGCGTCATTGCTGTCAGAAAGCCAGACCCTTTGGCTGCGGGTCAGAATACCAAAATCGATCCGCCCGCCACCCGAGGCGCAGCTTTCAATTTCTACCATCGGGAAATCGGCGCGCAGCCGGTCAAGCAGCGCATAGGTGCCTCGGGTCTGTGCCGCATCAGGTGCGGGCAGCACGCGGTTATGATCCCATTTGATATAGTCGATGTCATAAGTCGAAAGCATTGCGGCGATCTTGCCGTAAAGAAAATCTTGCACCTCGGGCAGGGGCATGTTCAGCGCCATCTGGTGCCGCCCAAGCGTCTGATCGGCGGGCCCAAGCGCCCATTCCGGATGGGCGCGGTAGCATTCACTATCGGGGCTGATCATCTCTGGTTCAAACCAGATACCAAAGGACATGCCCAGATCATGGATATGGTCGATCAGCGGGCCAAGCCCGTCAGGATATTTACCCGGATCAATATCCCAATCCCCAAGCGATGTCGTGTCATCATCACGCCGCCCAAACCAGCCGTCATCAAGCACGAACCGCTCAGCCCCCAAAGCGGCGGCACGGCTGGCGATATCTTGCAAGACCGGCAGCTTATGGTCGAAATAGACTGCCTCCCAGCAATTGTAGTGAACCGGGCGCGGTGCTTCGGGGCGTGGGAAGGTGACAATACGGTCACGCAGATGGCGCTGAAAGGCGACCGCACAACCATTGAGCCCACTGTCCGAATAGGTGAAGAACAGCTTTGCAGTTTCAAACCGGGTCTGCGGCACCCTTTCTGTGGCAGTTGCGTGCCCAAACTGAATTTGCCGCCGCCCGTCTGGCAATTCTTCGGCAATCATACGGTGCCCGCCCGACCAGCCATAGTGAAAGCCGTAGACTTCGCCCCGGGTGTTCGTCGCACCCCGGCAAGGGACCAAGAGACCGGGGAAATGCGCGTGGTCCGTGCGGCCGGTTCTGCTTTCGCGGCTGTGCATGCCGGGTGCCCATGGCGTGCGGTTCATCTGAAATTCACTGCACCAGCGGCCCGAAAAACCAATCATTTCATCCGATAACTGCGGTGCCGGCAAAACCGGTGCGGCCAGCCAGTCAAGGCAGATAGGGTGGTGAGCCTCAACTTCTGCACGCGCAGTCATCAACCCGGCTTGGGGATCCACCTCAAACACCGCGGTATAGATCAGTTGGTTTTCGCGGTCCGTATAGACCAGTCGCAGGCTGTGCGGCGCCTCATCGGCGCGTTCAAAACCGAAACAGGGCAGGATCGGGCTACCACCAACCGCGCGCGCGGTCAGGCCAGGCTGCCCTGGAAAGCTGCGGCTGGCCTCCGGACAGATCGACAGGTCAGGGTTTGCGTCAAGCATCCCGCCGGTAACATCAAGGGCGTTTGCGCCATGAACCGTGCTCAGGTCTTCGCGATCAGGCAAAGAGGGGCCCCAATAGACGATTTCCGGCAGCCTGTCTTCGGCCCCTGCCAGAACCAATGTCTGGCGGCCATCATCCAGCCTCCAACTGCGCGTCACTTGACCGCCCCAAGCGTCAGACCTGCAATGAAGTGCTTTTGCATCAAAAAGAACATCAAAACCGGGGGCAGGGCGGCGATGATCGATCCGGCCGATACAAGATGCCAGGCCGCCACCCATTGACCGTTCAGCGAAGAAAGCCCCGCCGTGACCGGCTGAGTGCTGGCCGATGTTGTCAGAACCGTCGCCCAAAAGAAGTCATTCCAGATGAAGGTGAACACCAACACCGACAGCGCCGCAATCGCCGGTCGCATCAAGGGCAGCACGATATACCAAAAAATCTGCCATTCCGCGACACCTTCGACCCGCGCCGCCTCGATCAATTCGCGTGGCAATGCGGCAATGAAATTGCGCATGAAAAGCGTGCAAAACCCGGTCTGGAAGGCGATGTGAAACAACGCAAGTCCGGCCGTCGTGTTGTAAAGCCCGATGCCATAAGTCAGATCGCGCACCGGCACCATCAGGATCTGGAAGGGGACGAAATTCCCCGCCACGAATAAGAAAAAGACGTAGACGTTGGAACGAAACCGGTAGATGCCCAATGCAAAGCCGGTCATGCAAGACAGGATGATCGTGCCAATAACCGTAGGGATCGTCACTTTGAAAGAGTTGAAGATGTAACGTCCGATGGGCGAGTTTTGGAAGATTTCGACGTAATTATGCCATGCAAAAGAGGAGGGCATCCCAAAATAATTCCCGACGGCAAGATCCGATGATGGACGTACCGAAGTCAAAGCCACCCCGATGAGCGGGAAAAGCCAAAGCACAAGCGCCACCGGCAGGGCAACTTTGTATATCGTCCGAACTGTCGGGCTGCTTTGTTCAATTGGGCGCGGGAACATCAGCCGGTACCCCTTTCGTCCCGTATCATCTTCCAGATGAAACCAGAGATGAAAACCATCATGATGCCAAACAAGACCACAGCGATTGCGGCACCGTAACCCATCCGGTAGCCATATTCCGACAAGGCCTGTTCAAACATGTAATACGACAGCACCCGTGTTGATCCAAACGGCCCGCCATTGGTCATGATTGACACAAGGTCAAACGATCGCAGCGCCCCGATCACCGTGACCACAACCGCGATGAAGGTAGCAGGCCGGAGCTGCGGTAAGATCACATACCATAGCATCCTAAGACCCTTCGCCCCGTCAAGCCGTGCGGCCTCGATCTGATCAGGGGCTACGTTGTTGAGCCCGGTCAAATAAAGGATCATGCAATAGGCAATCTGGGGCCAAAGGCCGGCCGCGATTATGCCGTAGGTGGCAAGATCGGGGTCAGCGAGGATAGCAACCCCTTTGCCGGTGAACAGCTCGATCACCTTGTAAAGAAGCCCGAAATTCGGGGCATAGAACCACGCAAACATCAAGCCGACGACGACTTGACTGATGACGAAAGGAAAGAAGAACAAGGATTTGTAGATACGAATCCCGCGCACGGTCTGATTAAGGAAGATCGCAATCCCAAGGCCCGCAGGAACCGCCAGCAGGTAAAGAACCAGCCAGATCACATTGTTCTTGAGCGAGGTGACAAAGGCGCGGTCGTCGAACAATTCTTGATAATTCGCCCAGCCCAGCCACTCTTTGGCGCCCAGCCCGTCATAGTTGTAGAAAGACAGCCGGAAAGACGAAAAGATCGGCCAGATCACATAGACGGCGAACATGATCAGCCCGGGGGTCAAGAACAGCCACGGTGCGACGGTCTGCTGGTTCTTGCGCCACCACGATCGGGTTTGCGGTTCCGTCGATGAAAAGGTCATGACCAGCGCTCCCTGTCTTTGCC
>JBATTI010000090.1:0-6351 GCA_049670445.1 Albidovulum sp.
TAGGCTATCGCCGCGCGCAGCACCTTGCAAAATTGCCGGGCCCGTTCTTCCGTTGCCTCGGCAAAGCCTATGACCAGCCCGGTGGGGCCGGGGTTGGCGTTTGGGCCGGGGCTGGCAATGGCATAGCTGGAAAGTGGCCTTGCGCCAAAACCTGCGGCTTGCAGTTTGCCTGCGGCGATGGTTTCGGCTTCGGGGGCCATATGGGCGGTAAGCTGCACGCCGCCATCGGGTGGTGTCACCCGAACGCCGGGGATGGTGTTGAGGGCTGCGGCAAAGGCGGTGCCACGTTGGGCATAGTGATGGGCAATGCGCGCCAGATGGGCGCGGTAACGGCCCGAGGTGATGAATTCGGCAAGGGCCGCCTGCACATGCAGGTTGGCGGCAAGACCAAGGTTGCGCTGGGCATTGGCCAAAGGTTCGGCCAGCGCTTCGGGCAGGACAATCCAGCCCAGCCGCAACCCCGGCATCAGTGATTTCGACACTGTGCCAAGGGCGATGACAAGGCCGGGGTTTCGGCCTTGCATTGCCGCAATCGCGCGGCCGCGCCACAAAAACTCGCTGTCGTAGTCATCTTCGATGATCAGCGCCTTGTGCTTGCGGGCATAGGCAATGGCCGCTTCGCGCCGGGCCAGTGACAGGCGCTGGCCCAGCGGGAATTGATTGGCGGGCGTGAGGTATAGAAGCCTTGCCGCCGGGGCGCCGTCGATCTGCGCCCCTTCGGCGTCAACCGGCAGGGGGTGCAGATCAAGCCCCGCCCCCAAGAAGGCGACGCGCGCGCCGTGATAGCCGGGGTCTTCGATCAAGGCCCGGTCGCCGGGCTGCGCAAGTGCCAAGGCCAGAAGCGCAAGCGAGGCTTGGCTGCCGGGCGTGATCAGGATCTGCGCGGGCGTCAGATGCATACCGCGATCCGCCGCCAGCCTTTCGGCAAGCACCTGGCGCAGGCGCGGCAGGCCGCGGTAATGTTCGTAGCCGAAAGCCGCGCCTTGCACCCGCCGCGCCTCGCGCCGCAAGATACGCGCCCATTCATCGCGCGGAAACAGCGTCTCGTCCGGATGGCCCGGTGACAACAGCGCCCCGTGCATCCTTTCGCGCCCGCCGCTGGCCCAGACCATGCCGCGCGGTGACAACCCGATGGGCGTTTGCGCGGGCTGCGGTGCCGGTGGCGCCACCAGCCCGGCCACGACCCTTGGTGCCGCCCCACTGCGGATCTCGACAGCCCCTTCGGCGCGCAAAAGGTCATAGGCCGCATTCACGGTGTTGCGCGACAGCCCCAGGGCCGCCGCCGCCGCCCGTGATGATGGCAAGCTGGCCCCCGCAAGCCGCCGGGCGCGGATCGCGGCCAAAAGGTCGCGGTAAAGCTGAACCGACAGCGGCTCTGCCCGGTCCGGCGACAGGGCCACATGGGTTTGCAATGAAACTGGTTCCATCATAATTCCATAAACTGGATCTTTGATAGAACCATAGAGGCAGGCTAGGACAAGTGGCAAGACGAAAGGACAGATCATGACCAAAGCCGCAACCGTTCCAGCCTTTGCCAAAATCCGCTACGCCAAACGCAAGGTCGAGGATAAGGCCGTAGCCCATGCCATTCTGGATCAGGGCCTTGTCGCCCATGTGGGATTCATCGCTGATGGCCGCCCGATGGTGATCCCCATGGCCTATGCCCGCGATGGCAACCGCCTTTATATCCACGGTGCCTCCAAGACCCGCGCGGTGGCCAAGACCGGTGCGGCACCGATGTGCCTGACGATCACCCATATCGATGGTTTGGTGGTGGCACGGTCAGGCTTCAACCATTCGGTCAACTACCGCTCATGTGTGGTGCACGGCATGGCGCGCGTGGTCACCGATCAGGCCGAGGCCGCCGCCGCCTTGCAGCTGATCACCGAACATCTCTTGCCGGGCCGCTATGCGGAGCTTCGCGCAGTCACGGCTCAGGAAATGAAGGCAACCGGGGTTCTGGCGATCGATATTGAGGTGATGACGGTCAAGATCCGCTCTGGCCCGCCGGTGGATGATCTGGAAGATCAGGGGCTTGAAACCTGGGGCGGCGTTGTGCCGGTGACCACAGCCCTGGGGCGCGGTGTCCCTGATGCCTTCACACCCGCAAGCTGTGAAGAGCCGGCCAGCTTTGCAGCCGCCCGGCGGAAATTTTCGGCCTGACCTCGCCCTCCCAAGATCAGACCGGCACCCCCCCTTGGGTGTTACCGGCCGACGGCCACATAGGTTTGAAAGCCCGCCTTGGTCGCATCGGCGCTTGAATAGACATTGCGCAGATCGGCCATACGGGCATTGGTCATGCTTTTCGCCATCCGCTCCAGATCCAGCGCGCGGAATTCATTCCACTCGGTCAGGATCACCACGGCATCGGCACCCGCAACCGCATCATAGACATCGTCAAGCCAGGCGACGCCGGGCAACATATGTTCCCCCTCGCGCCGGCCTTGCGGATCGACAACGCGGACGCGCGCACCGCTGCCGACAAGGGCAGGCACGATGGTCAGGGACGGCGCGTCGCGCATGTCGTCGGTATTGGGTTTGAAGGTCACGCCCAGAACCGCCACGGTCTTGCCGTTCACCGATCCGTCGCACATATCCATGATCTTGGTCACCATGCGGCGCTTGACCTCTTCATTGACCTTGATCACGGTCTCGACGATCTGCATGGGTGCTGCATATTCTTGCGCGGTGCGGGCCAGTGCCTGGGTGTCTTTGGGGAAGCATGATCCGCCGTAACCGGGGCCTGCATGCAGGAATTTATTGCCGATCCGCCCATCAAGCCCCATGCCCTTGGACACTTGCTTGACGTCGGCGCCGACCTTTTCGCACAGAACCGCGATTTCATTGATGAAGGTGATCTTGGTCGCCAAAAACGCATTGGCCGCGTATTTGATCATCTCGGCGGTTTCCAGATCGGTGTAAAGGATCGGGAAATCGCGCAAGAACAGCGGGCGGTAGACCTCGCCCATCACCTCTTTGGCGCGGTCGGTGGTCACACCGACAACCACGCGGTCGGGCCGCATGAAATCGTCGATCGCGGCCCCTTCGCGCAGAAATTCGGGGTTTGAGGCCACGTCGAATTTCGCCTTGGGTGCGGCCTTGGTGATGGCATCGGCCACGGCGCGGTTGGTGCCCACCGGCACGGTCGATTTGGTGACCACGACGGCGTAATCGGTCAGGGCCCGGCCAATTTCTTCCGCCGCAGCCATCACATAGGTCAGATCGGCATGGCCATCGCCGCGCCGGGTGGGGGTGCCCACGGCAATAAAGACCGCCTGCGCGCCATCGACGGCGGCGGCAAGGTCCTGGGTGAAGGAAAGCCGCCCGGCGGCCACATTCTTGGCCATCAAGACATCAAGGCCCGGCTCATAAATCGGAACCTTGCCGGCCCGCAGCATTTCAACCTTGCGCGGGTCTTTATCGACGCAGACAACCTCGTGCCCGAAATCGGAAAAACATACCCCCGACACCAGCCCGACATAGCCCGTACCAATCATAGCAATCTTCATAATTCAGTCCTCGCGCAATACTTGCGCCCGACATGGGCCAAAGCCGGGTTAAGTGTCAACGCTGCAAAGAGGCTTGGCCAAAGATGGGCGCGCGATTGTTCCTGTTTGGCCAACAATAACCGGGTCTGTCCCGCTTTCCGCACCGGGCTTCAGAAGCTTGCGGGGGGGTCAGAACCGGGTGGGCCCGATTCCATGCAAAAGTGGATGGTCGGTCTTGCCCGCCACCAAAGCCGCAACCAGTTCGGAGGTGATCGGGGCCAGTGTCAGGCCGATATGGCCATGACCGTAAGCATGGATGATATCGCCGCCACCGCGCGATGGCCCGACCACCGGCAAGCTGTCGGGCATCGAGGGGCGAAACCCCATCCAGGAGCGCGACGGCGCGCCCAGATCGGGGAAAACCGCATGCACCCCTTCGCCAAGCTTTTTCAACCGGTGCGGAGAGGGCGGGGCGCTCAGCCCGCCCAACTCAACCGTGCCCGCCGCGCGCAGCCGCCCGTCCATCGGGCAAAGATAAAAGCCCCGCGTCGTCGGGCAGATCGGGCGGTTCAGGCGCGGCACGGGCATATCCCATTCAAGGTGATAGCCGCGCTCCGTGTCCAAAGGCACGCGGTCGCCCGCAGCCCGTGCAAGCCCCTTCGAATGCGCGCCCGCCGCAATCACCACCCGTTTGGCGATGATACCCGGCCCGCTCAGCCGCACCCCGGCGCGGTCGCGCTCAAGCCCGCTCACCAGAGCCGTCTCAAACCGCACCCCGGCGCGGGCGCAAGCCTCCGCCAAAAGCGCAACCATTGCTCCGGGATCACGCATCCACAACACTTTGGGAAAATAGGCGCCCCCGCCTTCGGTGATCGGCAAGCCGGGCTCCAATGCCGCCAACTCAGCGGCAGACAAAAGCTCTACCGTCACCCCAAACTGGCGGCGAAAGCCAAGATCTGCCTTTGCGCCCTTAAGGGCCTGATCGGTTTGATACCAATAGGCGCAGCCCCGGTCTTGCAAAATTGCCGCGCCGCCGATTTCGGCCGCCAGATCTTGCCAGCGCGGTGCTGCATCGGCCAAAAGCCCGGCCAGAATGGCCGCATTGCGGCGTGCGGCTGCGGGCAAGGACTGGCGCGCAAACCGCAAAAGCCAGGGCGCCAATGTCGGCAAGGCTGCGCGGCGGATCGCCAGCGGCGAATTGCGGTCAAACAGCAACGCCGGCAGGTTGCGCAAGACATCGGGCGTGCCGACCGGCTGCACGGCGTAATCCGCCACCGCCCCTGCATTGCCGTAGGATGCACCCGACCCCGGCGGCGCCGGGTCAAAAACCACCACCTCACGCCCTGTCACGGCCAGACGATGCGCAATCGCCAGCCCGATGACGCCGGCACCGATGACCGCAATCTCGACCTCACGGACCATCGACTTTGCCCTTCTCTTGTTCCTAAATACCTCCGCCGGAGGCTTGCCCGGCAACCGGCATCACATACAGGCGTCGTAAAGCGCGCGGGTATTTTCGCGCGTCATCACCACCGGATTGCCGCCACATGACGGATCTTCCAGCGCCATTTCGGTCAGCTCTTCCAGCCGATCGGCCTCCACACCCATGGCCGTCAGGTTGGCCGGAATGCCCAAATCCGCGCGCAGATCCATCACTTTGGCGCGGAAACCGTCAAACCCGCCCTTGATGCCCAGATAGGCCGCAGCGGCGTCAATCCGTGCCTCAATCTCGTGGCGGTTGAAATCCAGCACCATCGGCATGACCACGGCATTGGTGGTGCCGTGGTGGGTGCCGTAAACCGCGCCGACCGGATGGCTCAGGCTGTGAATCGCCCCCAGCCCCTTTTGGAACGCCACTGCCCCCATGGCGGCGGCTGACATCATATGGGCGCGGGCATCCAGATTGCCGGGATCGGCATAGACCAGCGGCAGGTTTTCAAACACCAGCCGCATCCCTTCAAGCGCGATGCCTTGCGACATCGGGTGGTAAATGGGAGAGCTGTAGGCCTCCAGACAATGGGCCAGCGCATCCATGCCGGTGCCTGCGGTGATAAACTTTGGCATCCCCACCGTCAGGGCCGGATCACAGATGGTCACCGCGGGCATCAGCTTGGGGTGAAAGATAATCTTCTTTTTGTGGGTCGCGGCATTGGTCAGCACGCCCGCACGGCCCACTTCCGAACCGGTCCCCGCCGTGGTCGGCACCGCGATGATCGGCGCAACCTTGCTCCCATCGGCGCGGGTGTACCAATCATCCACATCCTCCAGATCCCAGACCGACAGATCCTTGCGCTGATGCGCCATCAGCGCGATCATCTTGCCCAGATCAAGTGCGGATCCGCCACCAAAGCAGATCACCCCGTCATGGCCACCGGCAAGGTAAACCGCGATGCCGTCGGCCATATTCGCCTCATTCGGGTTGGGATCAACCTCGGAAAAGACCGCCGCACCCAAACCCGCCTTTTGCAACACGGCGACCGCATCCGCGGTGATCGGCAGGCTGGCCAGCGCCTTGTCGGTGACCAGAAGCGGCTTTTTCACCCCCGCCTCGGCGCAATGCACCGCCAGTTCCGATATCCGGCCAACGCCGAATTTGATCGCGGTCGGGTAAGACCAGTTGCGGCTTGGAACGCTATGGCTCATTTCGTCACCTTCTTGAGATGGTAGGATTTCGGGCGGGTTACCGCATGGAACCCAAGATAAGACAGGCTGCCGCCGCGTCCGGTATCCTTGCAACCGGTCCAGCACAGCGAGGGGTCAAGATAATCGCAGCGGTTCAAGAACACCGTGCCGGTTTCAATCTGATCGCCGATCTCGGCGGCTTTGTCCGCATCCCGCGTCCAGATCGAGCAGGTCAGCCCAT
>JBATTI010000091.1:0-5113 GCA_049670445.1 Albidovulum sp.
GCCATGTCCGTTTTCCTTTCCGGTTTCAAACCTCGGCGAAGCCATCAGGATCTCTCCCAACCGGCGGACCTTTCAGGGATGTCTCCCCCGAGGGCCCAAGCCTCGCCTGTGAAGTGGCGCGCAGATAGCCCATATTCGCGCCCTGTGCAAGCGGTGCGACGCGATTGGCACCACCAGACCCCTCCCAGTGCTGGGTTGGTTTTGCCCGGACAGGTCTATTTCGCGGCTTCGTTTGGGAAAAATGAATGGCGCTAGGCTTCCAGCGCTTCAATTATCTCTACCCGTGTCTTGTGCCGTCCGCCTTCGAACCCTGCAGTCAGAAAGGCCTCTACGATATCCAGCGCCAGCCCTTCGCCCACCACACGCGCGCCGAGTGAAAGCATGTTGGCGTCATTGTGCTGGCGGATCATTCGGGCCGAGAATGCATCTGTGCAGGTGCCGCAGCGGATGCCCTTGACCTTGTTTGCCGCCATCATGATGCCCTGACCGGTGCCGCAAAGGATGATGCCATATTGGCAATCACCAGAGGCGACACGCCGTGCAGCCGCTGCGCCCTGCGTCGGGTAATGGGTGCTTTCTGGTGTTGTGGGTCCAATGTCGACGACCTCCCAGCCAAGGGAAGCAATATGATTGGCGATGACCTGCCGCAGTTGAATGGCAGCATGGTCGCTGGAAAGAACGATGCGTTTGTTGAGTGTCATATTAAGGTCGCCTCGTTTCCTAAGGTGATTTGGCAGCTTGGTCGCGTTGGATCAGATGATTTGATTTGGCCAATTTCGTTGTGGCTGAAATCATAGCATCGGTGACGGGGGCGTCCAGCCGCCGAATCGCCAGACCCGCACGCTTGCACCCGCCCTTATTTCACGGCATGACGCGTTGATGACCCAACACCCACATATTCTTTGCTTAGGCTCGGTTCTTTGGGACATTGTCGGCCGCGCGCCGGTGCATATGGAAACCGGCAGCGACGTGCCGGGCCGCATTACCCGGCTGCCGGGCGGTGTGGCCATGAACATTGCGATGACACTTGCGCGGTTCGGGTTGCAGCCCGCGCTCTTGACCGCCGTCGGACGCGACCCAGAGGGCGATGAGCTGATCGCGGATTGCGCGCGCAAAGGGTTGATCACCGCCCATATCTATCGTTCAGACGATCTGCCCACGGACCGCTACATGGCGGTAGAGGGGGCAAATGGACTGATCGCGGCCATCGCTGACGCTCATTCGCTGGAAGCGGCGGGGGACAAAATTCTGCGCCCGTTGACGGACGGAACTTTGGGCAGCAAAGACAAGCCGTGGGGCGGTCTGATCGCGCTCGATGGCAATCTGACTCAAAGCCTGCTGGCGGATATTGCCGTCTCACCGCTGTTTTCTCATGCCGATCTGCGGGTGGCCCCGGCAAGCCCCGGCAAGGCAGAGCGTCTGTTGCCCTTGTTGCCCGCCCCGAACGCCACGCTTTATGTTAATCTTGAAGAAGCCGGGCTGCTGTGTCAGCGCCGCTTTGCGAATGCGCCCGATGCGGCCCAGGGGTTGCTAGATCGGGGGGCATCGCGCGTGTTGGTGACGCATGGCGGGGAAAGAACCGCTGACGGGACGGCTGAGGGTGTGATCAGCGCAACACCGCCTCCGGTTCTGGTGACACGCGTTACAGGCGCAGGCGACACGTTCATGGCCGCCCATATCGCCGCAGAAAGGCGCGGCGATGATCGGCAGGCCGCGCTCGCCGCAGCGCTTGAGGCTGCCGCTCATTATGTATCGGGAGATATCGGATCGTGACTTCATTGCCCCTCGTCTTCGCCCCTGATGTCTTAGAGGCACAGGCCAATGGTGCGCCGGTCGTGGCGTTGGAATCGACGATCATCACCCACGGCATGCCCTATCCGCAAAACCTGGAAACCGCCCTGAAGGTCGAGGCCGAGGTTCGCCGTCACGGCGCGGTGCCTGCGACCATCGCGGTCATGAATCACCAGATCCATATTGGCTTGACCGAGGCAGAGCTTGAAACCCTTGCGCGCACAACCGTCGCGGCCAAACTCAGCCGGGCCGATCTGGCCGCTTGTCTGGCCTCGGGCGCAACCGGTGCCACAACGGTTGCAGCGACAATGATCGCCGCACATCTGGCCGGTATCGCGGTCTTTGCCACCGGCGGTATCGGCGGCGTCCACCGCCATGCCGAGACAAGCTTTGATATATCGGCCGATCTTCAGGAGCTTGCCCAAACCCCCGTCACCGTGATCGCGGCAGGCGCCAAAGCGATCCTTGATCTGCCCAAAACCCTTGAAGTTCTTGAAACCCTTGGCGTGCCGGTCATTGCCCATGGCCAAGATGAATTTCCGGCGTTCTGGTCCCGCGGGTCGGGCCTGCCCGCCCCATTGCGCATGGATAACGCGGCCGACATAGCCGCCGCCCATATGATGCGGGGCCGGCTGGGGCTGAAGGGCGGACAGCTGGTTGCCACCCCTCTCCCGGCTGCATCCGAGATTTCACGCGCCGTCATCGACCCGGTGATCGAACAGGCCCTTTTGGATGCGGCCCATCAAGGCATCGCCGCCAAGGCGGTGACACCCTTTCTTTTGCAACGGATATTTGAGCTGACCGAGGGCCGCTCGCTTGCGGCGAATATCGCGCTCGTGCTCAATAATGCCCGTCTGGGGGCGGCGGTCGCCGTGGAAATTGCGCGCGGATGAAACTCTGCGCACAGCACCCATTGCCGACAGCCTGACCAAGCCCTACATTCTGTTGGCATTGGTGAGGGACGAAAGCTGAATGACCATCCAGTTGCCGAACTCAGATCATCCTCAGACACCCCGAAAACGCGGGTTCCTGGCGGCGTTTCGGGCCAGTTTCCTGACCGGGCTTGTGGTCGTCTTGCCGGTGGCGCTGACGATTTGGTTGATCTGGAACGTTGTCGGCTGGATCGACAGTTGGGTCTTGCCCTTCATCCCCCATGCCTGGCACCCCGACACATTATTCTTCTACTATCTGGGCTATGAGCCGCCGGTTTCTATCCGTGGGGCCGGTGTTGGCATATTCCTTGTCTTCACGATCTTCATCGGCTGGATTGCCAAGGGGATTATTGGCCGCTCGTTGATTGGCTGGGGCGAGCGGATCGTCGACCGGATGCCGTTTGTCCGTTCAATCTATAATGGGTTGAAGCAGATTGCCGAGACGGTCTTTTCGCAAAGCGACTCGAAATTTGACCGTACCTGCTTGATTGAATACCCCCGCAAAGGCATTTGGGCGATTGGCTTCGTGTCTATTGCCGCGAAGGGGGAAGTCGCGGAATTGATCCCGGTCGATGAAGAGATTTTGACGATATTCTTGCCCACAACGCCGAACCCCACATCGGGATTCCTGCTTTATGTGCCACGCCGCGATGTCTTGCTGCTGGATCGCATGTCGGTCGAAGACGCCGCAAAACTCGTGATTTCCGCAGGGCTTGTTTATCCCAACGCCAAAGAAGCTGCGCTGCTGGAGCATGAAGGCCCCTTACCACCTCGCGAAACGCCTTAAAGTGCGGTCCAACCTCCATCAAGGCTGATCGTCGTGCCTGTCACCTGTTCGGCCGCAGCAGAACACAGATAAATAACCGTACCGCCGATTTGTTCCACGGTCGCAAATTCGCGTGAAGGCTGGCGCAAAAGCATGACCTCGCGGATGACGGTTTCACGGTCCATGTTATGCGCCTTCATCTGGTCGGGGATTTGCGCCTCTACCAAGGGCGTCAGCACATAACCGGGGCAAATCGCGTTGCAGGTGATGCCTTGGCCCGCAGTCTCCAGCCCTACGGTCTTGGTCAACCCCACGATGCCATGTTTGGCCGCAACATAGGCCGCTTTGAACGGCGAGGCGGTCAGGCCATGCGCCGAGGCAATGTTGACGACCCTGCCCCAACCCTTTGCCCGCATCATCGGAAGTGCTGCCGCCGTCGTATGAAAGGCCGAGCTTAGATTGATCGCCAGGATCGCATCCCATTTTTCCGGTGGAAATGCTTCAACCGGGGCGACATGCTGAATGCCCGCATTATTGACCAGAATATCGCATTCACCCGCATCGGCAATCAAAGCGCGGCATTCGGACCCGCGCGACATATCGGCTTTGATGTAGCGCGCCCTCACCCCATGTTCTTGGCCAAGTTGCGCCGCAAGTGCGTGGTCTTCATCGCGGTCGGTGAAGGAATTGAGCACGATGTTCGCGCCCTGACGGGCCAGATCTGTCGCCACGCCAAGCCCGATCCCGGAATTCGATCCGGTGATGATCGCGGTTTTGCCTTTAAGGTTCATGATCCATTCCCCAATTCACACTGAAATTCACATCGCGGCAGATATATATGCTGCAACTGCGAAAGACAGCAAATTATCATTTCGGGGCGTCGTGGCAACCGTCGGATTGCTGATGACGCGTCCCAGAAAACCGCAACCGATTCGTTTTGCCCTGCATTATCTGCCGGGGGCCAAAGGCCAAAAAAAACGCCCGCACGAAGCGGGCGTTAAGTTATTGAGGCAGGTTTCATACAGGCAAGAAACCTATCGAGCAGTGACACCTTTATACGCGGTGACTTGCCGGGGGCCAAGCTAAAAGTTTGAAAAGGCTGGAAAGCCCCGATACCATCGCGGCAACAATGAACCGAAAAATCTGAGAGGTCTTATGGAACTTGGGCAACGCGCGGGCCTATCTGTTTTGTCGTCATTACTGGGGCTCTTGGCAAGCATCAGCATCGCGGTCGGCGCGCCCAAGCATGGCATAGCTATGTATGGTGAGGCGGCCCTTCCACCTGATTTTGTGTCCCTACCCTATGTCAATCCCGAAGCGCCCAAGGGTGGCCGGATCGTATTTGGTGAACCGGGCGGCTTTGATTCCCTCAACCCCTACATCCTCAAAGGCTCCGCCCCTTGGGGTGTTGGTGTTCACACAATCGAAACACTGATGGGCCGCTCTATTGATGAGCCGTTCACGCTTTACGGATTACTGGCCGAATCGGTCGAGACGGATGCAGACCGAAGCTGGGTCGAATTCACGTTGCGACCGGAGGCAAAGTTTTCAGACGGAAGCCCGGTCACAATAGCCGATGTGATGTGGAGCAATGAGACTTTGGGCACCCTCGGCCACCCAAGGT
>JBATTI010000092.1:0-4604 GCA_049670445.1 Albidovulum sp.
CAATCCCGTCGAAAATCTCAAGCTTGCCGGAAATCAGCCGCCGCTGCCCGGTTGGCAACTGCTTTTCCAGCCAATCGCCGCGGGCATGAAAGAACACCAGTTGAAATTCGATCTCGGCATCGCGCACAAAGACCCGCGCCGGGCCACCCTTGCGCTGCGCAGGCACATGCGCCCCCACCTCAACCTCAACCGTCACCGTTGCAGGAGCCACCACCTCGCGGACAGACCGGCGTATGCTGCGATCGACCCCGGCATAGGGCAAGGTGAACAACAGATCGCGCGGGCGCGTTACATCCATTTGCGCAAAATGCTTGGCCGTCTTGGGCCCCACACCATCAAGTGTTTCCAAGGCCGCGAAAAGCGGAAAAAGGATCGCAGGGCGGCTCATCCGCCAATCAGCCTGATCCAAGCGTCCTCATCTATGATCTCGACCCCAAACCGGGCGGCATCCTTGGCCTTGGAGCCGGCCCCGGGCCCCGCCACGACAAGATCGGTCTTGGCCGAGACAGAGCTTGAAACTTTCGCGCCCATGGCCTCTGCCCGCGCCTTGGCCTCCGCACGGGTCATCTTTTCAAGCGAGCCGGTGAAAACCACGATTTTCCCCGCAACCGGGCTTTCGACCGGACCCTTTGCTGTTACGTCTTGCACATCCAGCTGATCCACCAGCCGGTCTATCAGTTCCCGTTCCCGGTCTTGATGAAACGCCGTAACAAGTGACGCCGCCATCACCGCGCCAACCCCGTCAATCGACAAAAGATCGTCCCAGTTTGCCCCCTCGCCAACCTTCGCGGCAGTTAACGCGCCCTCGAACATCGCCCAGGACCCAAAATGTGCCGCCAAAAGGTTTGCCGAACTTTCGCCGACATGGCGGATGCCCAATGAGAATATCAACCGGTTTAGCGGTATTTGTCGTTTTCTTTCAATGCTCTGAAAGAGGTTTTGAACAGATTTCTCGCCAAACCCGTCGCGGTTCTTCAGCTTGGTCAGATTGGCACCATCCCGCGCAGCAAGGGTGAAAATCTGGGCGGGTTCGCGGATTGGCAGCTGGGCATCGGCAAAGAACATCTCGATCTGTTTTGCCCCCAGCCCTTCAATATCAAACGCGCCGCGGGACACAAAATGCTTGAGCCTTTCAACCGCCTGGGCGGGGCAAATCATGCCCCCCGTACAGCGGCGCACCGCATCGCCTTCTTCGCGGATCGCATCCGACCGGCACTCTGGGCAGGTGTGCGGGAAAACATAGGGGGCCGCATCTGCCGGGCGTTTTGACAGATCGACATCCTTGATCTTGGGAATCACATCGCCCGCGCGGTAAACCTGCACCCAATCGCCAACCCGAATGTCCTTACCCTCGCGGATCGGATTGCCCTTGGCATCGCGCCCGGCGATATAATCCTCGTTGTGCAATGTCGCATTTGATACGACGACCCCACCGACCGTAACCGGTGTCAGCCGCGCAACCGGCGACAAGGCCCCGGTTCGGCCAAGCTGAATGTCAATCGCCTCAAGCCGGGTCCAGGCCAGCTCTGCGGGGAATTTATGCGCAATCGCCCAACGCGGTGTGGTTGACCGGAATCCGAGCCGCGCTTGCAGCGCCAGATCGTTCACCTTGTAGACCACGCCATCAATGTCATAGCCCAGTGTCGCGCGTTCCTGTTCGATCAAACGGTAAGTCGCGATCAGCTCTTGGGTGCTTTGGCAAAGACGCGTCAGTGCATTCGTTTGAAACCCCAGCGCTTTCAAACGCGCGATTGCGCCAAATTGTGTATCCGCCAAAGGCGCGCTGGCCGCCCCCCAGGCATAGGCGAAAAACCTCAGCGGCCGTTCCGCCGTTACAGAGGCGTCAAGCTGGCGCAGGCTTCCTGCGGCGGCATTGCGCGGATTGGCAAAGGTCTTGGCGCCCCGTTCGGATTGTTTGAGGTTCAGGGCGGAAAAATCGGCGTGGCTCATGTAAACTTCGCCGCGCACCTCAAGCAGATCGGGCGCATCTTTGAGTGTTTGGGGAATGTCGGCAATGGTTCCGGCGTTGTCGGTGACATTCTCACCCGTCTCGCCGTCACCGCGGGTTGCGGCCTGAACCAGCCGCCCCATCTCGTAGCGCAGGGTCAAGGACAGCCCGTCAATCTTGGGTTCCGCCGTCATTTCAAGCGCCTTTTCGGCGGGAATGCTCAAGAAAGACCGGACCCGGTCTGCAAACTCCATGACATCTTGGTTGTCAAAAGCATTTGCGAGGCTAAGCATGGCAACCGCATGGGTCACCTTGCCAAAGCCGTCCATGACGGGCGCGCCAACCGTCGAGGTCGGGCTTGCAAGGGCGGCAAGTTCAGGGAAGTGCCCCTCGATTGCCATCAATCGCCTTTTCAGAGCATCGAAATCTGCATCTGAAATCTCGGGCGCGTCCTTACCGTGATAGGCGAGATTGGCGGCCGACACCTCCGCTGCAAGCCGCGCATGTTCAACACGTGCTTCAGCCAATGACAGGTCTTCGACCGCTTTCGCCGCGCCCATTTACGCCTCCCCAAAGTTGCCCCCCAAGGTTTAGGGTGCAGCCCGGGCAACGTCTAGCAGGTTTGATCGTCAGGCATTAACCGCAATGCGGCCGTCTTGCGTGACAGGTTCGCGCAATACATAGCCACGCCCCCAAACGGTTTCGATGTAGTTTTCACCGCCCGTCGCCTCGGCCAACTTCTTGCGAAGCTTGCAGATGAATACGTCGATAATCTTCAATTCAGGTTCATCCATGCCACCGTAAAGATGGTTCAAGAACATTTCTTTGGTCAGTGTGGTGCCCTTGCGAAGGCTCAAAAGTTCGAGCATCTGGTATTCTTTGCCGGTCAAATGCACGGTCAGACCATCCACATCCACGGTTTTTGCATCCAGGTTGACGTTCACCATACCCGTCGCGATCACCGATTGTGCATGGCCTTTGGAGCGGCGAATAATCGCATGGATACGCGCCACCAGTTCTTCGCGGTGGAATGGTTTGGTCATGTAATCGTCAGCACCAAATCCGAAACCCTTGATCTTGTTCTCGGTGTCGTCGGCCCCAGAGAGGATCAAAATCGGCGTGTCAATTTTTGACAACCGCAATTGGCGAAGCACTTCATGGCCGTTCATGTCGGGCAAATTGAGATCCAATAGAATCAGGTCGTAATCATACAACTTCGCAAGATCGATCCCCTCCTCACCCAGATCTGTGCAATATACGTTCAGGTTAGCGTGGGTCAGCATCAGTTCGATGCTGCGGGAAGTCGTCGGATCGTCTTCAACCAACAAAATTCTCATCTTGCGCACTCCGCGTTAAACTTCATTACCGTCACATTCACGCAGAATGGTTAACGGCGAGTTACCAAAACAACTTGGAGGCGAATTGCAACTTAAAGTTGACGATATTTCTGTATTGTTGTGACCTTCAGAGCTTTTTCCCCATGAACATCGACGGCATGGCGCCAGATTTCAAACTCTTCTTCCGACAAACCATAGCGTTTCAGGGCCTCTTTTAAGGGAATCAGGCCGTATGCCACCGCATTCACAACGCGGATTTTGCGGCTGGCCACCCAACGCCGGGTTTCGGCGGGCGGCAGGTCCGAACGCGTCATAATTGTGCCGTCAGGCAATGTGACGGCCCTAGGCCCGTCGATTTTCTTTAAGAACATGGGACACCCCCTTTGTTTTCACCGCCGCCGACTTTGACCTTATCTGGTTTACGGGGCGTGAAACGCAGCCTTGTGAGTGTCTTCAATTTTCCTATATTCCTTCATATCTGTCGGAGCCCGCATAATGTCACTTGATCAATCCATAAACTCACTTGGTTTTGCCAAGCCGCCTGCCGAGACGCGGGTGGTGGTGGCCATGTCTGGCGGCGTCGACAGCTCGGTCGTGGCTGCGGTCTTGAAAGATCAGGGCTATGATGTCGTGGGCGTCACCTTGCAGCTTTATGATCATGGGGCCGCCCTGGCCAAGAAAGGCGCCTGCTGCGCGGGGCAAGATATCCATGACGCGCGCCGGGTTGCCGAGGCAATGGGCTTTCCCCATTACGTTCTCGATTATGAGAACATGTTTCGCGAGGCGGTGATCGACGAATTCGCCGACGCCTATCTTGCGGGCGCAACCCCGGTGCCGTGCATTCGTTGCAATGAGCGGGTGAAGTTCAAGGATCTTTTGGGGACCGCCGGGGATCTGGGGGCCGATTGCATGGCGACCGGTCACTATATTCAGCGAAAAGTGGGTGCGGCCGGGGCCGAGCTTCATTGCGCCGCCGATGCGAACCGCGATCAAAGCTACTTTTTGTTCTCGACCACGCCCGAGCAGCTTGATTATCTGCGCTTCCCCTTGGGGCATCTCGTCTCAAAGGCCGAAACCCGGGCGCTGGCGGCGAAATATGGATTAAGCGTCGCCGACAAGCCTGACAGCCAGGATATCTGTTTCGTGCCAGACGGAAACTACGCCGCCGTCATCGAAAAGCTGCGCCCCGGTGCGGCGGATCCGGGTGAGATTGTCGATATGGACGGCCAGGTTCTGGGCACGCATCGCGGCGTCATTCATTACACGATCGGGCAAAGGCGCGGACTTGGCGTTGGCGGAACCGGTGATCCGATTTATGT
>JBATTI010000093.1:0-5600 GCA_049670445.1 Albidovulum sp.
TTGGCCGATGGCAGCGTGGTGACTTGGGTTTTGGTGGGCACCGAGTTTACGGCGATAACCAAAGACAAGACCACCCGCAATACGCAGCCATTGCTGGCGATTTTGGAAGACAAGAAGTGGTATTTCACCCGCATCGACGGGCCGCAGCAACAACAGCTTGTGGCCTTCGCCTATCCGTTCGTGGCCGATCTTACCTTGCCCGCGTCAACATCGACGCCGCTGGAACAGCCGTTGGAATAACCCGGCATTTGGCAAAAAAAGACCCGGGCCGAAGCCCGGGCCAGTCCAACAGGGAGGATGTCGCATCATAACCCCGATGCGACCAGGGGAACTCATGGTGCCAACCTATATCCACCTGATTCGGTTAAAAGAAGGCGAGCATTGGACGGATCTGGTTCTATTTTTTGTCGAAGACGGTAAATATGTGTCTCCAGCGTATGGGTCGTGACCCCGGCGTTATAGCCCCAGACCTCGTGCAAAAGCACATCGCGGGCCACCACACCATCACCGGAGCGGTAAAGATATTTGAGGATATTGGTCTCTTTTTCGGTCAGACGGATCTTTTTGTCCTTCTCGTCAATCAACATCTTCATGGCCGGTTTGAACGTGTAAGGCCCAAGCGCAAAGACCGCATCTTCTGACTGCTCATGCGTGCGCAGCTGGGCGCGGATACGGGCAAGCAGCACCGGGAATTTGAACGGTTTGGTCACATAATCATTGGCCCCGGCATCAAGCCCAAGAATGGTATCTGCATCGGTGTCATGGCCTGTCAGCATCAAAACCGGGCATTTGACGCCAAGCTTGCGCAATTTGCGGCACAATTCGCGGCCATCGGTATCGGGCAGGCCGACGTCCAGCACCACAAGGTCATAGCTTGCGCCTTTGGTCTTCTCGACCGCCTCACTGCCAGAGCCTGCCTCGAACACTTCGAAATCATCGGTCGAAATAAGCTGTTCGGCCAATGCCTCGCGCAGGTCTTCGTCGTCATCTACAAGCAGGATTTTCTTCAGGTTTGCCATCTTGGGTCTCCGCTTCCTATGGGTAAGATGCGCTTGCCGCCGGGTTTGGCAAGATATGCGACAAAGATTTCACGCGGACGTGTCGCAAACCCGAGATATGTTTCAATTTCCCAACTCTACGACTATCTAGGGGGGGCCCTTACGCGGAATCCCGATGCGACTTGGTCCAAATTCTGTTGAACGTCTGAACCGCGCCCGCGCTGATCTGCGCATGGGGGTGCCGGTCGTGTTGGCCCATGGCGACCGGTTCGCGCTGGTGATCGCCGCCGAGGTTCTGGGCAAAGCGCGGCTTGGCCAGTTGCGCGGGCTTGGCCAGCCGGTGCTGGCGATTACCGCGCGGCGGGCTGAGACGCTCAAGCTGGCTGCCTATGACGGCGATCTGGTGCGGGTTTTGCTGCCAGGCGATGCGGGTCTTGATTGGGTCGCGGCAATGGCCGATCCGGCGGATGATCTGGCCATGCCGATGAAGGGGCCGTTTCAGGTGTGCCGCGAAGGCCCCGCCGATCTGCACCGCGCAGCCATTGCCCTTGCCAAAACCGCTCAGCTTTTGCCTGCGGCTTTGGTGCAAGAGATTGCGGGCGGGCATGCGCTTGCGGCGGCCGAGGGGCTAAGCTTAGTCGATCTGGCAACGGCCCCGGATCTGGAGGCGTCAATCACCCTGCATCCGGTGGCCGCCGCACGGGTGCCGATGGCGGCCGCAGAGGCCGGGCGGCTACGGATCTTTCGCCCCGACAATGGTGGCGAGGAACATTACGCGATCGAGATCGGCACGCCCGCCCGCGACAAGCCGGTTCTGGCGCGGCTGCATTCGGCCTGCTTCACCGGGGATGTGCTGGGCAGTCTGAAATGCGATTGCGGCACACAGCTTGACGCGGCCTTGCAGCAGATGAACGGGGCCGGGGCGGGGGTGCTTTTATACCTGAACCAGGAAGGTCGCGGCATTGGTCTTGCCAATAAGATGCGGGCCTATTCACTGCAAGATCAAGGCTTTGACACGGTCGAGGCGAACCACCGGCTGGGATTTGAGGATGACGAGCGTGATTTTCGCACCGGCGCAGAGATTCTAAAACGCATGGGGTTTACCGCGGTCCGGCTGTTGACCAATAACCCCGCCAAAATTGCGATGATGCAAGCGACCGGCATCGACGTGGTCGAACGGGTGCCGCTTGCGGTTGGCAAAACCCGGCAGAACGCGGCATATCTGGCCACAAAAGCCGCGAAATCGGGGCATCTGCTGTGACGCCATCCGATATGGTGCTGACGCCCATGGGGCTGCAATTTTTGGGTCGAAGGTTCCCGACCTCAATCGGACGCGGCGGCATTTCCCGAGACAAACGTGAGGGGGACGGTGCCACCCCGGCGGGCATTCACCAGATCGTGGGGCTTTTATACCGCGCCGACCGGGTGGCGGCGGCGGCCTTGCCGGCTTGGGCACAGCCCATCGGGCTGGAAGACCGCTGGTGCGATGCGCCGGACCATCCAAGCTACAACCATCTGGTCCGCAAACCCTTCGGCCCCAGCCAAGAACGGCTGCGCCGCGCCGATCCGCTTTATGATATCGTGCTGATCACCGACTGGAACTGGCCCGATGCGGTGCCGGGGCGCGGCTCGGCGATCTTTATCCACGCCTGGCGCCGCCCTGGTTTTCCGACGGCGGGGTGCCTGGCCTTTCGGCCCGATCATCTTTTGTGGATCGCCAATCGCGCAATACCTGGAACGCGGCTCTTCATCCGCCCTTACAGGCGTCTTCAGAGCGAAGAGGCCCGTTGGGGCCGATGAGCGGTCATTGATAGCTTCGCGCGCCAAATATCGCGGATCCAACCCGCACATGGGTGGCGCCAGCTGCAATCGCCGCTTCAAAATCACCACTCATCCCCATCGACAAGCCAGTCAGACCGTTGCGTTCGGCCATGGCGGCCAGCATGGCGAAATGCGGGCGGCTGTCTTCACCTTCGGGTGGAATACACATCAGGCCTGCAAGTGGCAGGCCCGTGGTGCGGCAATCAGTGATAAAGGCGTCCAATGCCTCGGGCAAGACACCGGCCTTTTGCGGCTCTGCCCCGGTATTTACCTGCACGAACAGATCGGGGCAGGCACCGCGCGCTTCGGCCAGCCGCGCCAGCTTGTCGGCCAGCGACGGGCGATCAAGCGTGTGGATGGCATCAAAAAGATCAACCGCGATCTTGGCCTTGTTGGTCTGCAAGGGGCCGATCATATGCACTGAAGCCCCGTCGAAATCTTCGCGCAGCCCCGGCCATTTTGCCTGTGCCTCTTGCACATAATTCTCGCCAAACAGGCGATGACCGGCGTCAAGCACCGCCCTGACCCGGTCCAAGGGCTGCACCTTTGATACGGCGATCAGTTGAACCGACCCCGGCGCGCGGCCATTGGCGCGTTCGGCCGCCGCGATCCGAGTGATGATGTCAGTCAGTGACAAGGCCATTCTCCCGCAAGGTTGTCAGCATTGGTGCAAGCTCTGCCTCATAACGCTTCCAGCCTTTCACCGACCCGCCCGAAATCGGCTGACGCACCTGATACAGGCTAAGCGTTTCCACCTTGCGTGTGTTTTGGTGGAAGTTGAGACAGGCATCTTCCCATTCTAGCCCGCAAGCCGCGATCAGTTTGCGCGATTCATCTTCGGGGTTGGCAACCAGCGCCTCATATTCGACCTCATAGAACCAGTCCGGCACCAGATCGCGCCAAAAGTCGATCATCTCAACGAAGGTCTTGTAGTAAAGCGCCAGATCGCGCTGATCATAGGCATAATTGTGGGTGTCGTCCGGGAACTTGTTCTTGAAGATCGACAAAAGCGTGTCACGCGGATCGCGGCGCACCACGATGAAGCGGGCATTTGGCAAGGCAAGCTTCATCAGACCCAGATACATATAGGTCTGGATGGATTTGTCGGTGACCTGCGGGGTGTCACTGAAAAGCGCGCGCAGATAGCTTTCGTAATCATGGCCCAAGGCGGCAATATCGGCCGCGGGCAGATCGGCCATTGGCCGATGATTGGCTTTTTGCAGCAAATCATGCGCCGCACGGGTGCCCGCACCCACTTCGCCCGCGCCACTGATGGCGGAATGGCTGGAGATGATCTGTTCAATAAGCGTGGTACCTGACCTCGGCATGCCGGTCACAAAGATCGGGGCGAAATCGCTGGTGCCTTTGATCTTGGTGCCTTGCCAGTCGAAACCGGAAAAGACCGACTTGGTCTGCGCAATCTCATGGTATCTGGTGGCGATGTCATAGGGATGGGCCTGCCGCATCAGGGCATTTGCATCGCTGAGATAGCGGAAAACCCGGTCATATTCCTTGGTGTCTTCAAGGGCCTTGGCAATCGCAAAACCCAGACCGATACGGTCATTTGGCGAAAGGGCCGGGGTTTCATAAATCGCCACCATCTGTTCGATGATAGGATCGCCGGGCTTGGTTTTATGGCTGGCAATGAAGTTGCGGTAATTTTCGCCATTGGTGGGATCAAGCTCAAACCCGCGGCGAAACATCGGCTCGGCCTCATCAAACCGGCCAAGGGTTTGCAAAAGCGAGGCCATGCCAACCGTGGCCACGGCCGAATCCTTGTTCACCTCCAGCGCCCGCTGGAAATTTGCCATCGCTTCAGCATCTTTGCCCAACCGTGCCTGCGCCTGGGCAAGCAGCCCCAGCCCTTCATGCGATTGCTGGCGCCCCGCCGAGGATTTGGGCGTTTTTTCAAGGGCTTTAAGGAAGGCGGCCTCGGCCTTGGCGTAATTCTTCAGCTTTGTATGGGTATTGCCCAATGCAAGGTAGCAGGGCTGCGCCTCGGCGCCGCTGGCAAGGGCGCGGTCCAGCAAAAGCAACGCGGCGTGCGATTCGCCCGCGCGATTAAGAAGGGACGCCAGATGAACCAGCGCCGAGGGCAGGCCGGGGGCCAGACAGACGGCGCGCCGGAACTGGCTTATCGCTTCGTCATAGCGGCCCTGATCCATATACACCTGCCCAAGGTTATCGTGCACTTCGGCGTAATCGGGGGCGATGCTGATGGCCTTTTGCAGGCTTTGCATGGCGGCTGACGTCTTGTGCAGCCTGGCCTGAGCGGTGCCAAGAATGTTCCAACCGATGGCAGAGCCGGGATAGCGTTTGAGCAGCTTTTGCGCGGCATTCTCGGCCTGAGATAACTGGCCTGCGGTCAGCATCACCATCAGCGGGCGGATATCCTTGGGGGACATACCGCCGGTGGGCGGTCTTGTGCTTGAGCGGCGCGCGCCGAACCTGTCTTGCAGCAAGATGCGGAATTTGGGGTCAACGGGGGCGGATTTTACCACGCGGGTAATCTCGGCCTCATCCTGGGCGGTGCCGCCCAGTGCCACGGCGTCGGACCATGCTTGCCAGACGGTCGCTTCGGCGGGGCGCAGGCGGACGGCTTCTTTCAGATAGGGGAAGGCCGCCTCATACCGGTGGGCCTGGGTCAGGATCCGGCCGATCTGGAAATGCGCCTCGGCGATCTTTGGATTATCGGTGACGATGGACCCGAAGGTCTTGAGCGCTGCATCAAGATTGCCCGCACCCTGAAAGGCCAGCCCTTCCGCATAGACCTTCTGAATA
>JBATTI010000094.1:0-10464 GCA_049670445.1 Albidovulum sp.
CGCTTTGGCGATTACTGGCGCATGGGCCTGCCGTTGGAAATACTTGTCATCGCGGTATCGGTGCCGATGATCCTGCTGGTCTGGGCGTTTTGAACGCCCCGGCTACAAGGGCCAAAGATACGGGATCAGCAAACACGCCACAATCGCGGTGACAATATCAAGCGGTATCCCCAGCCGCATATAGTCGGTAAAGCGGTAGCCGCCCGGCCCGTAGACCATCATATTGGTCTGATAGCCAATCGGGGTTGCAAAGGCGACCGAGGCGGAAAACATCACCGCCACCGCGAAGGGGCGCGGATCATAGCCCAATGACACCCCAAGCTGGATCGCTATCGGCGTCAGGATAACCGCCACGGCGTTGTTCGACAGGACTTCGGTCAGCGCCAGCCCCATCACATAGACCGCCGCAATGATTGCCCAAGGCGGCAGATCCACCAAAAACGGCCTTACCCCGCCTACAATAAGATCAACCGCCCCCGCATGTTCAAGCGCCTGCCCCACCGCCAGCATCCCGAAGATAAGCGCAAGTAACCGCCCCTCGACAAAGCTGAAGGCTTCTTCGGCATCAATGCAGCGCATGATCAAGATGATCGCCGCGCCCAAAAACGCCGTCAGCTGGATCGGCGCCACATTGAACCCCGACAAGATCACAACACCGGCCAGCACCCCGATGGCAATCGGCGCGTGCTTGCGCCGGTAGGCCTTGACCTTGGGGTGCGATACATCCACCAGAATCTGGTCTTCGGCCAGACGCCGGATGTCTTCGGAGGCACCTTCCAGCAAAAGCGTGTCGCCCACCCGCACTTCCAGATCGTCCAGCTGACGGCCAAAGTTCTGGTTGCGCCGATGCGCCGCGATTACATAAACCCCATAGCGGCGGCGCAGGCGCAAATCGCCCAAGGTGCGCCCGATCATCTTGCAGCCCGGCGAAATCAGCACCTCGACCGTCTCGGTGCGCACCGACGACAGCTTGTCCACCAGCCGGATATCCTTGTTTTGCTGCATCCCCAGCAATTCCGCCACTTCGGTGCGCAAGATCACCCGGTCGCCCTGCTGCAACTCAACCGGCCCAAGGTTGCGGCGCAAAGACGCATCACCGCGCAGCACGTCAACCACCCGCACCCCGTCATGTTTAAAGAGATCAATCTCCATCACCCGCTGCCCGATCTGGCCAGAGTCTTCGGGCAAGGCAACCTCGGTGAAGAACTTCATTTTGGAACGGTCAGACAACATCATGCCCAGGGATTCGCGCACCGGCAGCAAGTACCGCCCGAACACCACGATAAACACCGCCCCCACACATGTTACCGCCAGCCCCAGGGGGGCGATCTCAAATATGCTGAAAGGCGCAAGCCCCTGTTCGCGCGCCACCCCGTCAACCAACAGGTTGGTCGAGGTGCCGATAAGCGTGATCATGCCACCCATGATGGTGAAATAGGACAAGGGCAGCAAAAGCTTTGAAGGGGCTGCCCCCATCGTGCGCGCCACCTGAATGACGATGGGAATCATCACCGCCACCACCGGCGTGTTGTTCATGAAGGCAGAGGCCACCACCACAAAGACGAAAAGCCCCGCCATCGTGGCAAACGGGCGGGTGGCGGCATGCCGTTCGGCCAGTTGCGTCAGCCGCTCCAACGCGCCGGTGCGCACCAGGCCCCCCATGATCAGAAACATGAAGGCAATCGTCCATGGCGCTGAATTTGAAAGAACTTTTGTCGCATCCTCCACGGGCAATATGCCTAAGGTCAGAAAGGTTGCGGCCCCGCCTATGGCCACCACTTCGGTGGGCAACGTCTCGCGCATGAACTGCAAGAACATCACCAAAACGATGGCCAATGCCAGCAGCGCCTCGGTGTTTTGCGACAAGTGGAGGTCGATCATCCGGCAATCCTCGGGCTGTTGCGCCACACGCAGGCATATACCAGTTTGCGGCGCAATCAAGCGACCCCTGTTGCCGCGTCAACCGCGCGAAACCGCCCCGCCCTTCGCGCTTACGGCGCTGCCGCCTGCAGCCGCCCGCCCACACGCACCATGCTTAGCTTCAGCGCCTTGCCGGTGCGGTCGTCGGTTTCGACGTAAAGCCCCGAAAGCGTCGCCTCGCCATCTGCCGGGCTGAAGCGTTCCTTGCCCATGCCCGAGATGAAGCGGCGCAGCGGTTCGGCCTTGTCCATGCCGATGACCGAATTGTAATCGCCGCACATCCCGGCATCGGAAAGATAGGCCGTCCCGCCGTTCATGATCTGCGCATCCGCCGTTGGCACATGGGTATGGGTGCCCACCACCATGCTTGCGCGACCGTCGCACCAATGCCCCATGCCCATCTTCTCGGACGTGGCTTCGGCGTGAAAATCCACGATGATCGCTTGCGCAAGGCCGCCCATCGGATGGCTGCGCAAAACCGCATCAAGGGCGGAAAACGGATCATCAAAGGGCCGTTTCATGAAGACCTGCCCCAGCGCCTGGGCGACCAGCACCTTGCGCCCGCCCTTGGCCTCGAACAGCCGCGCGCCCTTGCCCGGTGCGGTCTTGGCAAAGTTCAGCGGCCGCAAGATACGCGGCTCCTTGTCGATGAAGGCCAGCATGTCCTTTTGGTCAAAGGCATGATCGCCAAGGGTCAGGCACTCGGCCCCCGCCGCCAGCAAGGCCCTGGCATGGTCAGGCGAAAGCCCGACCCCGCTTGTGGCATTCTCGCCGTTGACCACCACAAAATCGAGGCCCCAGTCCGCGCGCAAACCCGGCAGCCTTTCAGCCACCGCCTTGCGCCCCGCACGCCCCATCACATCGCCCAAAAAAAGCAGTTTCATAAGACCCTGCCTAGCGACCCCGCGCGCCAAGGGCAAGTGCGCCGAAACCGCAGGTTCCGGGTCGCAAGGCGGCACCGATCGCGCCAGAAGGGATATCTTGAAGCAGAGGATGCCAATGACACTTGCCCAAAGTGCTGCCCTTTTGATCTTTCTCTTGCCGCTCGCCTATAGCCCCGGGCCGGGCAATCTTTTCTTTGCCGCCAACGGCGCGCGTTTCGGGCCGCGCGCCACGATCGGGGCGACCTTGGGCTACCATCTGGCCACCTGGGGCGTCACCTGCGCCATCGGTCTGGGTTTTTCGCAGGCCCTGCAGATCAACCCGGCCCTGACCACCGCCGTCCGCGTGGCCGGCAGCGCCTATGTTTTTTGGCTGGCCATCGGTTTTTTGCGCACAGGTGTCGCAGGTCCGGGCCGCGATGCCGGCCTGCATGTGCCGGGGTTCCTTGACGGCGTCATCCTGCTTTTGCTCAACCCCAAAGCCTATGTCATCATCGCTTTGATTTTTTCGCAGTTCTTGACCGGCGGCACCCCCGAATTGGTTGAGGTTCTGGCGATAACCACGTTGTTTACCCTAAACAATCTTCTGGCCTTCACGCTTTACACCTTGGCAGGTGACCGCCTTGCCCAAAGCTTCCGTTCCGCCAGCAGCGCCCGATGGCTGAACCTCTTGTTCGGCCTTATGCTGGCGCTGGTGGCGCTGTGGATGTTGATTTCACGCTAAGGCCCGCTCTGGCATGATCACACCAGCCTCGGTCACGATCATATCCAGCGGCTGATCGGTCGGTTCAATCGGCACGTCATCCACCTCTTGCGCGGCATAGGCATAACCGATGGCCGTGACCGGCCCGCGGGTGCGCAAACCCTCCAGCGTCCGGTCGTAAAAGCCTCCGCCATAGCCAAGCCGGAACCCGCGCCGGTCAAAAGACAACAGCGGCACGATCAGCACTTCGGGCACCACCCAATCGCCGTCAGCCGGGATCAGCGCGCCAAATTCGCCCGCAACCATCCGGGCATCAGGCGACCATGCGCGAAACTGCAAAGGCGTGGCCGCCGCCAGTATGACCGGCACACCAACAGCCCCCCCCGCCGCCAGATGGCCCGCCATAGCGGGCAGGCAATCAATCTCGGTCCGCATCGGCATATAGCCCGCCAGGGGCTTGCCCCGATGCGCCGCCAATACCTCGGCCAAAGCCGCCCAGACATCACCAGCACGCGCGTCATGCGCCGTTTTGCGCCGCGCAAAGGCCGCTTGCCGGGCCTTGGTTTTGATTTCGCTCAAACTCATAGCAAGAACATCGTGGCCAGCCCCAGAAATACCGAAAAACCAATGACATCCGTCAAGGTCGTAACGAAGGTACCCGATGCAAGCGCGGGATCAAGATCGAAGCGTTCAAGCATGACCGGCACCAAAATTCCGGCCAGACCGGCGGTGACCAGATTAACCACCATGGCCGCGGCCAGCACCACGCCAATCATCGGCTGCCCGAACCAGACCCAGCCGACCAGCCCCATCACCACCGCGAACACCAGCCCATTGACCAGACCCACCGCCGCCTCGCGCCGCACCACCCGCCAGACGTTGGAGGCCGTAAGGTCGCGCGTGGCAATGGCGCGCACCGCCACGGTAAGCGCCTGGGTCCCGGCATTGCCGCCCATCGAGGCGACAATCGGCATCAAAACCGCCAAAGCCACGATCGCGCTGATAACCCCTTCAAACTGCGCAATCACCACGGATGCCAGTATCGCCGTGACCAGATTCACCGCCAGCCACGGCAAACGCTGCTTGGTGGTTTCCAGCACGCTGTCGGAAAGGGAGCCTTCGCCCACACCGGCCAGACGCAAGATGTCTTCCTCATGTTCCTCATCCAGAACCGCCATCGCATCATCAATGGTGATGACACCGACCAGGCGGTCATGTTCATCAACCACCGGCGCGGAAATCAGGTGATATTGGTTGAAGGCATAGGCGACATCGCCCTCTTCCTCCAAAACCGAAATGGTGCGGAAACTATCTTCGACAATCTCTTTAAGCTTGACCGAGCGTTTGGTCGACAAGATCTTGCCCAAGGTGACATAGCCCACCGGCTTCAGCCGCGGGTCGATCAGGATCACATGGTAAAACTGTTCGGGCAGCTCTTTTTTGTTGCCGCGCATATGGTCAATGGCATTGCCGACCGTCCAGTGTTCGGGGGCCATCACCACTTCGCGCTGCATCAGGCGCCCGGCGGAATATTCCGGATAGGCCAGCGATTGTTCAACCGCCGCGCGGTCCGCATCTTCCAAAGCATCCAGAATGGCCGATTGCTGCGGTTCTTCAAGGTCTTCGATAAGGTCGACAACATCGTCCGAATCCAGTTCGCGGACCGCATCGCCCAGAACTTCGGGGGAAAGGGCTGCGATAACTTCTTCGCGGATCGACTCGTCAAGCTCTGACAGGATCTCGCCGTCAATGCCGCTTGGCCACAAACCGATAAGGGCGCGCCGCTCGGCCCCGGAAATCTGCTCCAAAAGGTCGGCGATATCGGCGGCATGCAGAGGATAAAGCAATCCGTCAAGTTCAAGCGCGTCGCCCTGATCCACAGCATCAAGAACCGCCGCAACCATGCGATTATCAAGCGCGTAATCTTCTTCCTCACGCGGCTCTTGCGGTTCCTGGTCTTCGGCCATAGCACCCCCTTTGCGAATTATGGCGACATTATCGGAAGCAGTTTCAAAGAAACAGGGGCAAGCGGGAAATTTACCCGTATCGGTAATGGGTTTAACCTAAGGTCGAACGACAAACAGACGAAAGCAAAGACCACATGGCAAAGCTGCTGATCGGGCAAACCCTTTCCTTCACCGCAAACCCCATGCTTGAGGGGGTCGGGGCCGCGCATCATTCGGCCCGTGGCGGGGTTTTGATAGAGGCAGGCAAGATCGCGGCAACGGGCGAGGCCGACAGGCTGCGCGCCGCCCATCCGCACGCACAGGTGCATGATTATGGCGATGCGCTGATTTCGGCGGGCTTCGTTGATGCGCATGTGCATTTCCCCCAGACCGCAATGATCGCAAGCTGGGGCAAAAGGCTGATCGACTGGCTTAACAGCTATACATTCCCGGAAGAGATGAAATTCGCCGACCCCGATTATGCGGCAATGATCGCGGCGCGCTATTTTGATCTCGCGCTTGCGCATGGCACCACCTCGATGTGCAGCTATGCAACCATCCATCCAGCCTCGGTCGATGCCTTCTTTGGCCAGGCCCGGGCCCGTGGGTTGCGGGCATGGGCCGGCAAGACCTGTATGGACCGCAACGCCCCCGACGGCCTGCGCGACACGGCCCAGTCGGCCTATGACGACACCCGGCGCTTGTTGGGAAAGTGGCATGGGCGGGACCGGCTGTCTTACGTCATCACCCCGCGCTTTGCGCCGACATCAACGCCCGAACAGCTTGCCGCAATGGGTGCCGTCTGGGCCGAAAACCCCGATTGCCTGATGCAGACCCACCTGTCAGAGCAGCTTGACGAGGTGGCATGGGTCCGATCCCTTTTCCCCTCGGCCCGTGATTACCTTGACACTTATGAGGCCCATGGATTGCTGGGCCCCGGCGCGCTTTATGGCCATGCGATCTATCTGGAGCCGCGCGAAATCGCCCGGATCAAAGATGTGGATGCAAGTCTGATCCACTGCCCGACATCGAACACCTTCATCGGCTCGGGGCTGTTTGACATGGGCGGGCTTGCGGGGGCCGGTCACCGCATCGGACTTGCCACGGACACCGGCGGCGGATCAAGCTTTTCGATGCTGCGCACCATGGCTGCGGCCTATGAGGTGGCGCAATTGCGCGGCCGCGCCCTGCATCCGGCAGAGCTGTGGTGGCTGGCCACCCAAGGGGCGGCGCGGTCTTTGCGCGCCGATGACAAGATCGGCAATCTGGCCCCCGGAATGGAGGCTGACCTTGCCGTAATCGACCTCGCCTCCACCCCGGCCATTGCCCAACGCAGTGCAAGGGCTGCGGATATCTGGGAGGCGATCTTCCCGACGATCATGATGGGCGATGACCGCGCGATCAGATCCGTCTGGATCGGCGGCAAGCAGGCGTAATCCAATTGAGACGCCTTGCGGCGTCATTCCATGGGTGGGGCGCCGCCAAATGGCGGCTTTGCGGGTTTCGCTTCAGGCCATCAACCGCCGCGCCAGGCGGTTTTGATCTTCGATCACCCGTGGCAGATCGAGGGTTGTGATCTGGCCGTCGCTGACCACCTGCCGGCCTTCGACGAAAAGATCGCGCACCCGCATCGGCCCGCATAAGATCAGGGCTGCGACCGGATCCCATGCCCCCGCAGCCTCGATCCCGCTGACATCCCAGATCGCGATATCGGCGCGTTTTGCGACCTCAAGCGCCCCGCAATCATTGCGCCCCAGCACCCGCGCACCGCCAAGCGTCGCTATCTCCAGCGTCTCGCGCGCGCTCATCGCATCGGCGCCATTGGCGACGCGCTGCAACAGCAGCGCCTGGCGGGCCTCGGCGATCAGGCTGCCCGCATCATTGGAGGCCGAGCCATCCACCCCCAACCCCACCTTGACGCCTGCATCGCGCATCGCCCTGACCGGGGCGATCCCCGACCCCAACCGGCAGTTTGAACAGGGGCAATGGGCAACCCCGGTGGCGGAGCGGGCAAAAAGATCAATCTCGGCCCCATCGAGCTTCACGCAATGCGCATGCCAGACGTCATCGCCGGTCCAGCCCAGATCTTGGGCATATTGCCCCGGGCGGCAGCCGAAATTGGCCAGTGAATAGGCGATATCCTCGTCATTTTCGGCCAGATGGGTATGCAGCATCACGCCCTTGTCGCGGGCAAGAACCGCCGCTTCGCGCATCAGATCACGGCTGACCGAGAAGGGCGAACAAGGGGCAAGCCCGATGCGCAGCATGGCCCCGTCGGCAGGGTCATGAAAGGCGGCAATCACCCGCTCCATATCGGTCAGGATCGCGGCCTCATCCTCAACCAGACTGTCGGGCGGCAACCCGCCCGCACTTTCCCCGATCGACATCGCGCCGCGTGTGGGATGAAAGCGCAAACCGATCTGGCGCGCGGCATCAATCGTATCTTCAAGCCGTGCGCCATTGGGATAAAGGTAAAGGTGGTCCGAGGTCATGCTGCAGCCCGACAGTGCCAGCTCTGCCAGCCCGACCAGCGCCGAGATCCGCATCTCATCCGGGCCAAAGCGCGACCAGATCGGGTAAAGCGTCTTGAGCCAGCCAAACAACAGCGCATCCTGCCCGCCCGGCACCGCCCTTGTAAGGCTCTGGTACAGATGGTGATGGGTGTTCACCAGACCCGGCGTCACCACGCAGCCTTGCGCCTCTACCACCCTGCCCGCCGTGCGCAGCCCCTGCCCGACGCCGGCAATCACCCCGCCCCTGATCAGCACATCGCCGCCCGCGATTTCGGCCCGCGCCCCGTTCATTGTCAGAACCGTGGCCGCGCCGCGTATCAGTGTTTCTTGCATATTGATCTCCACATCGTCGCAACACCCCCTTCGGTGTTCATGTGGAGCCGCCGACAGAAGGGAGTTGGAAGGACTCGTGCGGTCAGCGCAATTTAACGCCTTTGCCGCAATCGGGCAACCATTGGCAACAAACGGATCAGGCTTTTGACAGGATCGCCAAAGCCTCGGCGTGAATGCTGGCATTGGCCGCAGCCAGAATCCGGCCGCCATGATGGGCGGGGCCACCTTGCCAGTCGGTAACCATACCGCCTGCCGCTTCAATCACCGCAATCGGCGCCTGCACCTCATAGGCCTTCAACCCGGCCTCGACCACCAGATCAATCTGGCCGGCCGCGATCAACGCATAGGCATAACAATCCGCGCCATAGCGGGTAAGCTGCACCTGACGCGCCAGTTGGCCAAAGGCCTCGGCCTCAACCGCAGAGCCCACTTCGGGAAAGGTGGAATACAAGATCGCCTGCCCAAGCGGGCGCGCCTTGCGGGTGGCCAATGCGCAAGGGCCAAGCGGCCCGGTCATATCGGCCCGGCCCAGCCCGCCCCAGAAACGTTCGCCGATATAGGGCTGGTCGATAACGCCCAAAACCGGCCCTGCCCCGGCATTGACCGCGATCAAGACCCCCCATGTCGGGGCGCCCGACATATAGGCGCGCGTTCCGTCAATCGGGTCAAGCACCCAGGTCAAGCCGCTGGTCCCGGCGCGGGGGGCAAATTCTTCGCCCAGCACCCCGTCATCGGGGCGCATGGCCGCAAGGATTTCGCGCATGCGCGTCTCGGAGGCGCGGTCCGCGCAGGTGACGGGGTCAAACCGCCCCGCTGCGCTGATCCCAGCTGCGCTGATGCTGTCCGCCAGCTTGTTTTCGGCCTCCAGCCCGGCGGCACGAAAATGCGCGAGCGTTTCCACCCGCGCCGCATCGGCCAAAGCAGCAGCCGTCTGCATCAGTTCTTCACGCAATGCCTCGGTGATTTCAACCATCGGATCCTCCTGCAATTTGCAAGCAGGTGACCCGGTTTTGCGCAGACGTCAAGCCAGACCCCTACGCATCCCCCCCGTGCATCCCCCGACGCATCCCCCTAGGGCGCGTCTTCAGGCTTTCAAGCCACGTCCGACAACACTTTGGCAAGGTCGAACAAGCGGCGGCGCTGCGCTTCGGGGATGGCATAATAGGACCGCACAAGCATCAGTGCTTCTTTATCGGCCAGAATGTCAGCGTGCTGATTTTCGATCATTGGCGCGTCAGAATCCAGCCCTTCGAAAAAGAAGCTGACCGCGACGCCAAGCGCGTCGGCAATATCCCAAAGCCGCGACGCGGAAACCCGGTTCATACCGGTTTCATACTTCTGGATCTGCTGGAACTTGATCCCAACCTTATCAGCCAATTGCTGCTGCGTCATTCCGACCATCCAGCGGCGGTGGCGCACGCGTTTGCCGACATGGACGTCAACGGGGTGTTTCATAATAGCCTCCAACTTTATACTCTATACCATCATACGGAGCAATTTTCATGCCAAGCGGCAGACCGCTGCGCAATTTACTGCAAAAACCAACCGATCCGCCGAAATCTAATGCGCTTGCCCACGTTACCATACTAATAAATTTGATCAAGTCTGCTCGCCCTACAGGAATCTGGGCTTTAGGGCTTTCACCCGGGCGTTTTTCGCAAAATGCGTTGCAATTTGCAACGATCGCCCATCGCTCCACTCGCCAAATGCGATTCACCGCTGGCGCGGACACACGCCTGAGTCGCAATCAAACCGCGCCAGTCGGCAACCGGCCAAAAACCGCTATTCCGCCGCGCGCATTTGCGCCCCCGCTGTCGCATCGCCATAGGCGCAGCGGATCTGCGCCAACAGCGCCTGCGCGACCGGTCCCTTTTGCTGGCCCGCATCGTAAAGACAGACCTTAAGCTGCCCCAACTGCGGCAAGGCGTTGCCCGGCTCAATCACAACGGTCCCGTCAGGAACCGCCCCGCGCATCCGCGCCGTGATTGCCAGATCGGCCGCCACTGTGGCCTCTACCACCTGCTCGGAATCGCCGTCAAAGCTCATCTCCCATGCCACCCCCGCCTCATCCAGCGCCTGCTGGGCGACGCCACGGAATATGCATTTGCTGACAAAGCCAAGCCGCATGGGGCGGCGCTGAAAGGCCGTGCCCTCGGATGCCCCGATCC
>JBATTI010000095.1:0-4528 GCA_049670445.1 Albidovulum sp.
TTGTATTCAATTGCCTGAAGGCGTCGCGAATAGGCTGATTGCGATGCGTTGCGGGTTTGGGCCGCCAGAGTGACGCTTTGGGTGCGGATCAATGCCAGCAAATCAAGAATCGAATTTCTGTTCATGAATCCGATTTAGCATGCATTTATAGCATAATAAAATGCAAAAAGACCGCTTTTAAATCGCGCTAGCTGCATACAAATTCAGGTTGGAAATCATGCAGCAGACGTGATCCGCTGTTTTGGTTCGCTTATTGGCCTTGTTTGGGGCAACATGGGTGAAAACAACAAAAAGGGAGGAAACAACAATGAAACACGGCTTTAGAACACTTGCGGTGGCGGCCTTTGTGGCTGCGGGCCTGGCAGCACCGGTATTTGCCGATGCGGGCGACAGCCCAACGCTGCAACGCATTCAGGAACGTGGGGTGGTGAACATCGGCCATCGTGAAACCTCGATTCCGTTTTCCTATATTGGCGACAACAATGAACCGATTGGCTATTCCATTGATCTGTGTCTGAAAATCGTTGATGCGATCAAGGCAGAGCTGGGTGTGGACAGCCTTGAGGTGAAATACATCCCCGTCACAGGGCAGACCCGCATCCCGCTGATTGCGAACGGCACGATTGATATGGAATGCGGATCGACCACCAACAACCTGACGCGCCAGCTGCAGGTCGAATATTTGCCAACGACCTTTATCACCGGCACAAAGATTGCGTCAAAGGTCAGCTCCGGTATCACCGAGCTGGAAGATCTGGAAGGCAAGATCATTGGCTTGTCGTCAGGCACCACCAATGAAAAGGCGATCAAAGCCGCGATTGAGGCCGGCGGCCTGAATGTGGACATCGTCCCGGTGAAAGACCACAGTCAGGGCTGGCTTGCGCTGGAAACCGACCGGATTGATGCCTATGGCTCGGATGATGTGCTGCTTTATGGCCTGATCTCAAAATCCTCTGATCCGTCTGCCTATCAGGTCACGGGACGGTATTTGTCGTTTGATCCCTACGCACTGATGGTGCAGCGCAACGATTCCACGTTTGAACGCCTGGGCCGCGCCACGATGGCAGGCCTGATGCGCTCGGGCGAGATGGCCGAAATTTACGCCAAGTGGTTTGAGCCTGGTCCGACCAATATCAATATGCCGCTGTCTGACACATTGCGCACAGCCTTCGAAGTGCAGGCGTTGCCTGAGTAACCAGTTGCTGATTATCCGGGGGCGGGACATAACCCGCCCCCGTAACGACATGCGCGGGGGGCCACATGAACTATAACTGGGATTGGGGCATCTTGTTCCGCGAACCCTATTTGGGGTGGATCATATCCGGTCTTGGTTGGACGCTTTGGATTTCGCTTCTTGCCTGGGTGATTGCCTTTGGTCTGGGGTCGGTTCTGGGAATTTTCCGCACCTCATCCAGCGCGCTGTTGCGCGCCATTGGCACGGTTTATGTCGAGATTTTTCGCAATGTTCCCCTGCTGGTGCAGCTGTTCCTGTGGTACTTCGTGTTTCCCGAACTGTTACCTGATGATTGGTCGCGCTGGGTCAAGCGCGATATGCCCGCACCGGCGATGACCACCGCAATCATCGCGATCGGCCTTTATACCGCGTCGCGGGTGTGTGAGCAGGTCCGGTCAGGCATTGACGCCGTAGGTCTGGGCCAGCGGCAGGCCGGCAAGGCCATCGGCATGACCGAGGTGCAGGTCTATCGCTATATCCTGCTGCCCAATGCCTACCGTATCATCATCCCGCCCTTGACCAGTGAGTTTTTGACGATCTTCAAACAATCCTCGCTGGCGCTGACCATCGGCGTGGTCGAGCTGACGGCCATGACGCGCCAGATCGAGGAATACACATTCCAGGGGTTTGAAGCCTTTACCGCCGCCACCATCGTTTATTCGCTGGTGACATTCACGGTCATGGCGATCATGCGTCAGGTTGACAGGCGCACGGCGCTTCCCGGCACCTTTTCAAAAGGGGCTGCATGATGTTCGATCTTGATCTCTCGGTCATCCCGGCAAATTCCGAATTGCTGTGGGAGGGTATGAAAATGACCTTCCTTCTGACCGGGCTGGCCATCTGTGGCGGTATCGTTCTGGGCACGTTTCTGGCGCTTGTAAGGATCGCCAGGGTTCCGGTGCTTCAGCATGTTGCGGCTGGCTATGTGAATTTCTTTCGCTCGCTGCCGCTGATCCTCGTGATTTTCTGGCTCTTCTTCCTTGTGCCGCTGATCGTCGGGCGACCGGTCGGTGCCTTCTCCTCGGTTCTTGTGGCCTTCATCCTGTTCGAGGCCGCCTATTACTCTGAGATCATCCGCGCCGGGATCAACTCGGTGCGCCCCGGCCAACTGGCGGCAGCGCGGGCCATTGGCCTGACATATGGGCAATCCATGCGCTATATCGTGCTGCCGCAGGCATTTCGCGCGATGACCCCCATTCTGCTGACCCAGGCGATCATTCTGTTTCAGGATACGTCGCTGGTTTACGTCGTCGGCCTGCGCGACTTTCTGGTCAGCGCCGAGATCGTGGCAAACCGCGATCAAAAACTGGTGGAAATGTTCCTCTTTGTCGCGGTGGTCTATTTCACCATCTGTTTCCTTGCGTCGATTGGCGTCAAATATCTTCAAAGAAGGCTTGCCACATGATTGAAATGTCATCCGTCAGCAAATGGTACGGTAAATTTCAGGTTCTCAAGGACTGCACGCTCAGCGTGGCAAAGGGCGAGGTTATCGTGGTTTGCGGGCCGTCCGGGTCGGGCAAAAGCACATTGATCAAAACCGTGAACGGGCTGGAGCCGATCAACAGCGGCCAGATTACTGTTGCAGGAACAGACATCACCGCGCGGGGCACGAACCTGGATCAGCTGCGGTCAAAAATCGGCATGGTGTTTCAGAATTTCGAGCTTTTCCCGCATATGAACGTGACCGAAAACATCAAGCTCGGTCAGATCAAGGTGCTGGGTCGGGGGGCCAGGGAAGCGGAGGATAAGGCGCTTGCGCTGCTGGAGCGTGTAGGCCTGTCCGAGCATGCCCACAAATACCCCTCGCAGCTGTCTGGTGGGCAGCAACAGCGCGTGGCGATTGCCCGCGGGTTGGCGATGGAGCCTATGGCGATGCTTTTTGACGAACCGACATCTGCGCTTGATCCCGAAATGATCAACGAAGTGCTGGATGTGATGGTCGAGCTGGCTCAGGAAGGTATGACCATGATGGTCGTCACCCATGAAATGGGATTTGCCAAGAAAGTGGCCGACAGGGTTGTGTTCATGGATTTTGGCGAAATCGTGGAAGATGCGACCGCAAAAGATTTCTTTGGGGCGCCCCGCAGTGAGCGGGCGCAAGAGTTTCTCTCAAAGATCCTTAGTCACTAATATCTGCTCTATGGCCAATGCCGGTCCGGGGTTTTCTGTGCCCGAAGCGTTTCGCAAACCTGCCGAAACGCTTCAGGCCGATCAGATCAGACCTTGATCGCGGCGAGCAGCTTGTTGATATCGCCCCTGTTCTTATCCAGAATCGAACCGATTTCGGTGCGTTCTGCCGAAAGCATGTTCACGCCTTCGATAATGATATTGAAGAACTGGCTCTTGCCGGATTTGTCAAAGACATGCCAGCGCACTTCAAACGGGCTTTGGCCCTTGAGCTTCGCAGTTGAAACCACCTCAAAAAAGCTTTTGAGCGGCCGCGCGTCTTTAACCTCGATCTTGCCGCCGATGAATTCGCGAAAGCGTTTGCCGTATTTATACGAAATGTAGCGCCGATAGGCCTTCACAAAGGCCTGCTTTTGCGCCGAACTGGCCTGCCGCCCCGCCGGGCCAAGTGCCGACAGACCGATGTAATTCACATCCGCATAGCGGGCGAAAATATCCTCAAAATTGGCAAACATCTGGCGTTCGGATCGGCCCGAATTGATCACGCCGTTAATCTCGCCAATCAGTTTGTCGATAAGTGCGCGGGCCTGTGCCACATCAAGCGCCATAGCCTGACCCGGCAAGGCGGATGCAGCCACTGCACCCAGGCCAAGCGCTGTAAACTCACGGCGAGAAAGACTAGTTTGCGTAAGGATCTTCATAAGGATCTATCGCCTCTTCTTCGATGCCCAATTCAAAATGGCGGTTTTGCAGATACAAAAGCCGCGCCTGCGCGTAGCTATCGGCACTGTCGTACAAAATTGACTCAAACGTATCTGAAAACTGCTGTCGATATCCTGCAGCGGAGGTCATCCGCCCAGCGGTAATATAGGTGTTCTCTGTCCGTCCGACTAGGTTGTTCACCGGGTCGATCACGAAATCGATAACAATGCCGGCGAAATCCCGCTGGGTAGAGGGGCCAAGGATCGGCACCTCCAGATAGGCCCCTTCGGGGGCACCCCAGACATGAAGGGTTTCGCCAAAATCGGTCGTATCCGCATCAATGCCAATGGCGCTTGCCGGATCAAACAGACCGCCGATACCAACCGTCGAATTCACCGCGAAGCGAAGGGTGTTTTGCAGCGCCGGCCCGATCTTCAACTGCAACAGATCGTTCACAACCATGCC
>JBATTI010000096.1:0-4689 GCA_049670445.1 Albidovulum sp.
TACATGATATTACCGAACCACCGGAAAGCTTGTCCCGGTCACAAATTGAGGCTCTGAACTGCGTCGCCAACGGCATGCGTCATGCCAAGGCGGCGGCAACACTTGGTATTTCTGAAAGTGCATTCAAGGCGCGTCTGAACTCTGCCCGGCAGAAGCTTTTGGCGCGAACGACAGCAGAAGCGCTACAAAGAGCCAAGGAGTACAAACTACTGTGACCACAATGTTGCAAAAACCGCTTACAGGAATACCGACGGAAGAAAGCTCTTGGGGGCAAGAAATTCACACGACAACGCTGTCCTTTGAAAATCTGCATACCCATGGTGATCTGTTCGCGAACGTATTCCGGGCACGAAAAGAATCCTTCATCAGCCTCAAGCAGTGGCGTCTGCCCGAAGCTTTGGGCATGGAGTATGATCAATATGACACCCCCGCCAGCCGCTGGGTGGTTGTGCATGATGAATTCAACCGCGTGATGGCGGGCAATCGCCTGACACCGACGACGGCGCGTTGCGGGATGTATACCTATATGATCCGCGATGCCCAGCGGGGGCTATTGGATGACCTGCCGACCGAACTTCTGTTCGACGAAGCGCCGGTGGATGAACATATCTGGGAAAGCTCCCGCCTGTTCGTATCGCATGATGTTCCGGCCCGGATCCGGCGCAAGGTGCATGGCATCTTGATTTCCGAAATCGGCAAATCGTCGCGCGGCCTGGGTGCCTTGACCTGCATCACGCTTTTGGCGGCAAGCTGGCCGCGTTGGGCGCCACGGGTGAATGTGGACATGACTGCAATGGGGCCGGTTCTCAACATTGCGGGTGAAGATAATCAGGTCGTCTCGATGGACTTTTCCAAACAGTTGCACTGAGGCAGCTACAGGATGCTTTCTGGCGCCGGGATTTGGCGCTAGAAAGCGGCTATGACCGATCTTTTTGACATCCCCGGCCCCAAGGGCCAAACCGCAGCCCCTCGGCCGCTGGCCGACCGGATCCGTCCGGCGGCGCTTTCGGATGTGATCGGGCAATCCAGGATCCTTGGCGCCGATGGGCCATTGGGGGCGATGCTGGCGGCGGGCAGCTTGTCGTCGCTGGTGCTTTGGGGGCCGCCGGGTGTGGGCAAAACCACCATCGCGCGGCTGCTGGCCGATGCCACCGACCGCGCCTTTGTGCAGATCAGCGCGATTTTCACCGGGGTGCCGGATCTGCGCAAAGTGTTTGAGGCCGCGAAGCTGCGCCTTACCCAGGGCCGCGGGACATTGCTGTTCGTGGATGAGATCCACCGTTTCAACAAGGCCCAGCAAGACGGGTTCTTGCCGCATATGGAAGATGGCACCATCTTGCTGGTCGGCGCCACAACCGAAAACCCCTCGTTTGAGCTGAATGCAGCGCTTTTGTCGCGTGCGCAGGTCATTGTGCTTGAACGCCTTAACCTTGCCGATCTGGAGCGCCTTGCCCAACGCGCCGAGCAAGAGCTGCAATTGGCGCTGCCGCTGGAGGCTGCGGCACGCGAGGCGCTTTTGGAGATGGCCGATGGCGATGGCCGTGCCCTGTTGAACCTGATTGAACAGATCGCGGCAGCGAAGGTCGATAAGCCGATGTCGCGCGATGTATTGGCGCAAAGGCTGATGCGGCGGGCGGCGAAATACGACAAATCGGGCGAAGAGCATTACAACCTGATCTCGGCCCTGCACAAATCGGTGCGCGGGTCTGACCCGGATGCCGCCCTTTACTGGTTCGCCCGGATGCTTGAGGGCGGCGAAGACCCACGGTTTTTGGCCCGGCGCATCACCCGCATGGCGGTTGAGGATATCGGCCTTGCCGACCCGCAGGCACAAAGCCTGTGTCTGCAGGCCTGGCAAACCTATGAACGACTTGGGTCGCCCGAGGGCGAATTGGCGCTGGCGCAGGCGGTGGCCTATCTCGCACTCGCGCCGAAATCCAACGCCATCTACACCGCCTATAAGGCCGCCCGGGCCGAGGCGCGGCGCACCGGGTCCGAGCCGCCGCCGAAGCATATCCTCAACGCGCCCACGAAGATGATGAAGGAACAGGGTTACGGTTCTGGCTATGCTTACGACCATGATGCGGAAGACGGTTTTTCGGGCCAGAATTATTTCCCCGATACGATGAAACGCCCGATCCTTTATCAGCCGGTTGAACGCGGCTATGAGCGTGAGTTGAAAAAGCGCGTGGATTGGTTCGCCAAGCAGCGTGACAAGCGCAATTCCTGAACGGATTTCTGGGTGAAGGGATCGCTTTTGGCGCGCCAGAGTTGACTTTCCCCATAGAAGGCCCGAGGAAGCCCCATGATCCAATCCCTTCCATATGTGGCGCTTGGTGGCGCTTTGGGCGCCTCGGCGCGCTATCTTGTCAATGTCGCCGCGCTCCGGCTGATCGGTGCGGGATTTCCTTGGGCAACGCTTGCGGTGAATGTGTTCGGTTCATTCTTGATGGGGGTCATGATCGTGAGTTTTGCGCATAAGGATCTGATGCGCTTTGCGCCGTTGGTGATGACCGGGATGTTGGGCGGGTTCACGACATTTTCGGCCTTTTCACTTGATGCGGTCACGTTGTGGCAACGCGGCGAGGTGCTGGCGGCAACCGGCTATGTGGCAGGCTCGGTGATCGCGTCACTGCTGGCGCTGTTGGCCGGGATGGCGCTGGCCCGGATGGTGCTGGTATGAGTGGTGTGACGACATTGACCGTCGGCGTGGATGAAGGCGACAGCCGGCTTGATCGCTGGCTCAAAAAGCGCTTTCCCGAAATCACCCAAGGCCAGATCGAAAAGCTCTGCCGCACGGGCCAGATCCGGGTTGATGGTGGCCGGGTCAAGGCCGCCAACCGGATAGCGGCCGGAATGCAGGTACGGGTGCCGCCCTTGCCCAAGGCAGAGGCCCCCGCCAAAGCCGTCCAGAACGTCACCGATGCCGATGCCAAGATGATCCTGGCGGCGGTGTTGTGGAAAGACGAACATATCATTGCATTGAACAAGCCCCCCGGCCTGCCCTCGCAAGGTGGATCGGGGCAGGGCAACCGCCATGTTGACGGGCTGACCGAGGCGCTGAAATTCGGCTTCAAGGATCGCCCGAAACTGGTGCACCGGCTGGATAAGGACACGTCGGGGGTTTTGCTGCTTGCGCGCACCGACCGGGTTGCGCGGGCCTTGTCAGAGGCGTTTCGCGAAAGAACCACCCGCAAGATCTATTGGGCGGCGGTGGCTGGCCTGCCCAACCCGCGTATGGGCACGATCCGCTTTGGGCTGCTCAAGGCGCCGGGCCGCGGCGGGGGCGGCGAGGGCGAAAAGATGATCGCCATTCATCCGGCCAAAGTCGACAAGACCGAAGGTGCGAAACGCGCGACCACGGATTATGCGGTGCTTGATAATCTTGGCACACGGGCTGCCTGGGCTGCACTTGTGCCGATCACCGGGCGCACCCATCAGCTGCGCGCGCATATGGCCGAGATCGGGCATCCGATTATCGGCGATGGCAAATACGGCGGTTCGGGGCAAGAAAACCTTGGCGATGGCTGGGGCGCGCAATTGGGCGGCGAGATCAGCAAAAAGCTGCATCTTCACGCGCGTTCAATCGCCTTTACCCATCCGATCACCAAAAAGCGCATCACGCTTGTGGCCCCCCTGCCAGAGCATATGGTTCGCACGTGGAAGAATGTCGGATGGTCCGCCAATGACGTGCCCGCCGATCCTTTCGCGGAGGAGACATGAGCGCGGCGAGACGGTTGGTGATCTTCGATGTCGATGGCACGTTGGTTGACAGCCAGGATCATATTCATGCCGCCATGGCCCATGCTTTTGCCGCCACCGGTCAGTTGATTCCGCCGCGTGCTGCGGTTTTGTCGATTGTCGGTCTGTCGCTGCATGAGGCCATGGCGCAGTTGGTGCCCGATCTGCCGGCCGATGTCCGCAGCGATATTGTCGAGGCTTATAAGCAAAGTTTTGGCCAGCTGCGCGGCGATAATTCCGCGCGGTTGTTCCCCGGTGCCTTGCAGGTGCTGGACGATCTGCGCGGCGATGACGGGGTTTTGTTGGGGGTGGCCACCGGCAAATCGCGCCGGGGGCTTGACCATCTTTTGGCGTCCCAAGGGCTTGGCGATTATTTCGCAACCGCGCAGGTCGCGGATGACCATCCGTCAAAACCGCATCCTTCGATGATATGGCGCGCCTTGGCCGATACCGGCGTTCATGCATGCGATGCGGTGATGATCGGCGATACGACATTCGATATCGAGATGGGCAAGGCGGCGGGTGTGCCCACCATCGGGGTTGGCTGGGGGTATCATCCGACCGATGCGCTGCTTGATGCGGGGGCGGGGCGGATCATCGCGGATTACCCCGCACTGATCCCGGCGCTGAATTCACTCTGGGGCGCGGCATGAGCAGCTGGAAGGCAAAGAGGTTTTGGAAAAGCGTGAAGGTCACGCAAAGCGCTGCGGGGTTTGAGCTGATCTTGGATGATCGCCCCTTGCATACGCCGGGCAAGCGGCGGTTTTCTTTGCCGACCGAGGCTTTGGCGGATGCGGTTGCGGCCGAATGGCGGGCAGTCGACAAGACCGTCGATCCGGGTTTGATGCCGGTGACGCGCGCCGTCAATTCAGCGATTGATAAGGTCGCGCCGCAATTTCGCGAAGTGGCCGATATGATCGCCGCCTATGGGGCGTCGGATCTCTTGTG
>JBATTI010000097.1:0-1820 GCA_049670445.1 Albidovulum sp.
GAAGCGGCACTTTCCCCGGAAAGTATGCCTGCCGAACTTGTCCCCTGGCAAAGCCAGCGGATGGACCGGCAAGACATCAGCGCCTTGCGCGACTGGCACCGGGCGGCAGCGATGCGCGCAAAAAGCGCAGGCTTCGACGTGATTTATGTCTATGCCGCCCATACTTATCTTTTGTCGCAGTATCTTGACCCCAGTTTGAACCCGCGCTGCGACGAATATGGGGGCGCTTTCAAAGATCGTGCCCGGCTGGTGCGCGCGTTGATCGAGGATACCCGCGAAGCTGTGGGGCAACACTGTGCTGTCGCCACACGTATCGAAGTGATCAATGACGCGGGCGGAGAAGCCGAGGAACGCGCGGAGTTTCTGGCCTCGATTGCGCCGCTGATTGACGTCTTTGACGTGACAATCCCCGACTATGGTCAAGAAATGGGCCCATCGCGTTTCGTCAAGGAAGCTTCGCTGGAAAAGCATATCGCCCATGTCCGCAAAGTGACCGGCAAGCCCGTCGTCTCGGTCGGGCGCTTTACCAGCCCCGAGACGATGCTTGGCCAGATCAAGCGCGGCATCCTTGATTTCATCGGTGCTGCGCGCCCCTCTATCGCCGATCCGTTCTTGCCCGAAAAGATCCGACAGGGCCGCTTTGACGATATCCGCGAATGTATTGGCTGCAATATCTGTTACGCCCATGACGGGTTGGGCGCGCCGATCCGCTGCACGCAAAACCCGACGATGGGAGAAGAATGGCGGCGCGGCTGGCACCCCGAACAGAGCCCCGCCGTGATTGGACGCGCTGACCCGGTTCTGGTCGTCGGCGCGGGCCCCGCCGGGCTTGAGGCGGCGCTGACGCTTGGGCGGCGCGGCGTGCCGGTCATGCTTGCCGACGCCAAGGACAAGCCGGGCGGCCGGGTGACATTGGAAAGCCGGCTGCCCGGCCTTTCGGAATGGGCAAGGGTGCGCGACTGGCGGGTCCATCAAATCTCGAAACTGCCGAATATAGAGGTGTTCCCCGCAAGCCCGATGCGCGCCGATGATGTCATGGAGACCGGCGCGCGCCACGTCTTTTGCGCCACCGGCAGCTTGTGGCGCAAAGACGGGCGCGGGCGGTCATTTCCCGGTGGTCAGGCCAGCTTCGCCGACCCCCGCACCATATCGCCCGACGAAGTTCTGGAGGGCGGTCGGCCCAAAGGCCCCGTGGTGATATTTGACGATGACCGCTATCATATCGCCGCCGGTCTGGCGGACCTTTTGGCCAGTGAAGGTTTCGATGTGAGCTATATCACCCCGGCGGGCAAAGTGGCCGAATGGACCGGCTACACGGTGGAACAAGACCGCCTTCATGCGCGGCTGATCGCGCTTGGCGTGAACATTGTGACACTGGCACAAGTCACCGGTCTGGGCGTCGGAACGGCCCGGTTGGCCTGTATCTACAGCGGCCGCGAGACCGAGATCGCCTGCGGCGGCTTTATCCCGGTTACCTCGCGTGCGCCGCAAGATGCTTTGTGGCTGGCCTTGCAAGATCGGGGGCTGGCGTCGCTTGAACGGCTGGGGGATGCCCGCGCACCGGGGCTAATCGCGCATGCCGTCCACGATGGGCACCGCATCGGGCGCAGCCATATGGCAACGCCCGACAGCTTGGTCATAAGGCGCGAACGGGTGGTCTTGGGCGCTTAGGCCTTCGGTGCCGATAAGGGCCCATGGCAATGGCAGCTGACCAGATGGTCGTTGACCATGCCCACCGCCTCCATGAAAGCGTAGACAATCGTCGGGCCGGCAAAGCGGAAACCGGCGCGTTTAAGGTCTTTTGATATCTGCTCGGAAAG
>JBATTI010000098.1:0-4423 GCA_049670445.1 Albidovulum sp.
CGCGGGGCCAGAACGAGACGTTGTTTTGAGGCTCTGACGCGATGCGGGGCGCGAGAGCGGCACTTGTGCCACGCGTGCAGTTCATGCGGCGTGAACGCTTTTCGACCCTGACCTATGCAGGTTCGAAAAAGATAAGCCGAATGCCCGGACGTAGTGCGATTGTAAGCTTTTCGGTTGAAAATCTGTATGCCATCGCCGAACTCATCCGCCGCCAAAGGGGCGGCTGTGCGGTGGTGATGGGCGCGCTTTCCCCCCGTACCCGCAATGCCCAGGTAGAGCTTTACCAAAATGGCGATGTGGATTTTCTGGTGGCCACCGATGCGATCGGCATGGGGCTTAACCTTGATATCGGCCATGTCGGTTTTTCCGCTACCGCCAAATTCGATGGCAATCGGGTGCGCGCCCTTTTCCCGCATGAGCTGGGCCAGATCTCGGGCCGTGCAGGGCGGCACCTGACCCCCGGCACCTTTGGCGTCACGGGCGATGCCACACCGCTTTCGGATGAGGTGGTGGAGGCGATTGAAAACCACCGCTTTGCCCCGATCGGGCGGCTTCACTGGCGCTCTGGCGAGATGGATTTTGGCACTGCCGACCGTTTGATTGCATCATTGGAGGTGGCCCCGCAAAGCGAATGGCTGACCCGCGGGCGCGAGGCTGATGATGTGGCCGCCCTCAAAACCCTGACCGAAATGCCCGAGATCCGCGACCGAATCCTTGGCCCCCGCGATGTGAAACTTTTGTGGGATGTGTGCCGCATTCCGGACTTTCGCAGCATCTCTGGGCAAGAACATGCCACTTTGCTGGCCCGGATCTTCGGGTTTTTGCAAGACACGGGGCAGGTTCCCGCCGACTGGCTTGCAACCCAGGTTGCCCGGATCGACCGAATAGAGGGTGAAATCGATACTTTGTCCAAGAGATTGGCATTTATCCGCACATGGACCTATGTAGCGCAACGCAAAGGCTGGGTTGATGACGAAAGTCATTGGCGCGATGCCACACGCGCTGTAGAAGACCGCCTGTCAGATGCGCTTCATGCAAAGCTGACGCAAAGATTTGTGGACCGGCGTACAAGCATGCTTATGCGCCGGCTCAAGCAGAAGGAGAGCCTCTTGGCCGAGGTGAATGACAAAGGTGAAGTGGCTGTCGAGGGTGAATTCGTCGGGCGGCTAGAAGGATTTCGATTTCAGCAAGACGCCTCTGCTTCGGCAGATGAAGGGCGCACCTTGCGGCAAGCGGCCTATGAGGCGCTGAAGCCCGAATTCCATCTGCGCGCAGACCGCTTCTATAACGCCCCCGATACCGAGATGGATTTCACCGATCAGGGTGGCCTGATGTGGGGCAGCTTTGCGGTGGGCAAGCTTACCAAGGGGGCAGAGGCGCTTAAGCCCGTGGTCGAGGCCTTTGTCGATGAAGAGGCAGGCTTTGACGTCGGCGAAAAGGTCCGCCGCCGTTTGCAGCATTTCATTGATCGCAAGATCGCGGCGGCGTTCGAGCCCTTGTTGGCCATGGGCCGGGATGAAACCCTTACCGGCCTTGCACGCGGCTTTGCCTTCCGGCTGAGCGAGGCTTTGGGGGTTATTCCCCGTGATGGCCTTGCCGCCGAGATCAAGGCCCTTGATCAAGAGGCGCGCGGCGCCTTGCGCAAACATGGTGTGCGTTTTGGTCAGTACACCGTGTTCTTGCCGCTGCTTTTGAAGCCCGCACCCACGCGGCTGCGGTTGCTTTTGTGGTCTTTGCACGAAGGCTTGCCCGAATTTCCCGAAAGCCCGCCGCCGGGGCTGGTGACGATTCCGAACCTCGATGAAGTGCCCAAGGGCTACTACACGCTGTCAGGCTACCATCCGGCGGGCACCCGCGCGATCCGGATCGATATGCTTGAACGTCTGGCCGATATCCTGCGCCAGCACGACAGCCGCGCGGGGTTTGAGGCTTCGGCAGATATGCTGTCGATCACCGGCATGACGCTTGAACAATTTACCGATCTGATGGCCGGGCTTGGCTATAAGGGCGAACGCGGTGAACGCGAAAAGATCAAGGCCGCACCGGTGGCCGCACCCGCACCCGAAGCGGGCGCCGTTGTCAATCCGATCCCCGAAGAAGAGACGGCCCTTCAGGCCGTGCCCGAGGCTGAGGCTGAGGCCGAGGCTGCGGCTGAGCGTGAGCTTGAGGTGTTTTACACCTTCACCTGGGCCCCGAAACCGCGCCCAAGGCCCGAACGCGGCCCGCGCCGCGACAGCGCCCCCCGTGACGGTTCCGGGCGCGCGGCCTCTGCCCGTGAAGGTGCGCCAACCGATGGCGGCGAAAAGCGCGACGGCGGTAAGCCGCGCGGTCCGCGCCGCGACCGCGATGGCGGCAAATCCGATGGCCCGCGCCGCGGTGGCGGCAAGCCCGCCCACAAGAAGGGGGCCAAACCGCAAGGGCGCGACGATCAGCCCCGCAACTTTGAAGCGCGCGCCCCCAAGAAGTCTGACCGGATCGACCCCGATAATCCGTTCGCTGCCGCCCTCATGGGGCTGCGCGACAAGATCTGAGCGGGCCGCATTTGGTTGAAGAGGGGCGGATAAGGCTGGATAAATGGCTCTGGCAGGCACGGTTCTTCAAGACCCGCGGCCTGTCAGCAGAACAGATCACCGCCGGCCATGTCCGCGTGAACGGCGCAAAGACCCGCAAAATCGCGCATAGCGTCAGGCCGGGCGATGTGATTACCTTCGTTCAGGCCAAACAATTGCGCATCGTCTCTGTCCTTGCATGTGGCACCCGGCGCGGACCGGCCAGCGAGGCGCAAGCGCTTTACCGGGACGAAGATGGCGAAAACACCGTGCCGCCGGAATGATGTTCCACCGGCATCACCGCCGTTGAACAGTGGACTTTCCGATATAGGGCGTCTTGAATGATCGCGCATCTGGGTCTAGGTAGCGCCAAGAAGCGAAGTGACCGGGACCCAGCCGATGACCTATATCGTCACCGATAATTGCATTGCGTGCAAATACACCGATTGCGTGGAAGTCTGTCCGGTGGATTGCTTTTACGAAGGCGAAAATATGTTGGTCATTCATCCCGATGAATGCATTGACTGTGGCGTATGCGAACCCGAATGCCCCGCCGACGCGATCCGCCCCGATACAGAGCCGGATATGGATAAATGGGTCGAATTCAATCGCAAATATTCCGAAGCCTGGCCGGTGATTACCCAGCGCAAGGATCCCTTGCCCGAGGCCGAGGCCCGCGACGGCGAGACCGAGAAGCTTGAAAAATACTTCTCGGAAACCGCAGGCTCGGGCGATTGATCAAGGCTTGGCGCTGATTCGCCGCCAGAGGGCGAAACAGCAGGGGTTTTTACCCTGCCATTGTCAGGCTAACTGTCAGCAATATATTGCTTCTTTCGGGTTTTCGAGGGTGCAGATATCGCCATGCTTCCGGTAAGGCGGTTTTTCTGTTATACTGGCGTTACAAATGGATGAGGGCACCCACAAAACCGCCGTCTGCACCACGCACAGGGCGGTTTTTTCGACGAGAAATGAGAACTGTAACCGAGGCCTTTTGCCGTCGGAAAAGTTTTTGCGTTGTTGTAGCGGGTATGGCGTAAGGAAATGACTGAATGACCAAAACCAAAAGAGCAGATTTTCGCCCGAATGACTTCGTGGTTTACCCCGCGCATGGCGTAGGTAAGATCATGGCTGTCGAAGAGCAAGAGATCGCCGGGCTGAAGCTGGAACTGTTTGTCATCTCTTTCGAGAAAGACAAGATGACCTTGCGTGTGCCCACCCACAAAGCCACCGACATCGGGATGCGGCAATTGTCGTCGCCCGATCTGGTGACCAAGGCGCTTGAAACCCTCAAGGGCAAAGCCAAGGTCAAGCGGGCCATGTGGTCGCGCCGTGCGCAAGAATATGAACAGAAGATCAACTCGGGTGATCTGATGGCAATCGCTGAAGTGGTGCGCGATCTGTTTCGCACCGACGATCAGCGCGAACAAAGCTATTCCGAACGCCAGCTTTATGAAGCGGCACTTGAGCGCCTGACCCGCGAAGTGGCGGCGGTATCGGGGGTTGATGAGGCCGGCGCGCAAAAGCGCGTGGATGACATGCTGGTCACCCGCGCCGCGTAAGTTTGCGTTCATCGAAGATCAGGGCCGTGGTGGTAACGCCGCGGCCTTTTCTATTTGTTTTCCTTGGATTCTATTTCGGGATCGGGATCGGGATCGGGCTCGGCCGCTGCGGCACGGGTTTCGGAAAAGCGGGCCACAAGGGCTGTTTCCAGCTCTCGGTTCAGCTCTTTTGAGCGGGCGACATAGGCGGCATTCTTGCCCTCGGGTACGCCGGGTTTCCATACCTCGGCCAGATCCCGTACCGCGGCGCGATCCAGCTGGAAGAACAGGGATTCAAGTTCGGAGGCCTCATGTTCCGTTAGCCCGACATTTTCC